>DOYB01000034.1 GCA_003518745.1 Selenomonas sp.
AAAAAAAGACCCCCGACCATTGTCAGGAGCCTTGATTTCACTGGAGCTGGCGAGAGGACTTGAACCCCCAACCTGCTGATTACAAGTCAGCTGCTCTACCGATTGAGCTACACCAGCAAAAAAATGGTGCCTCAGAGCGGAATCGAACCACTGACACGGGGATTTTCAGTCCCCTGCTCTACCAACTGAGCTACCGAGGCATATATAACAAAAATCTGTAATTATCAAAGTGGCGACCCGAAGGGGACTTGAACCCCTGACCTCCGCCGTGACAGGGCGGCATTCTAACCAACTAAACTACCGGGCCGTTTAGCGCTACACACATCCACACGCATGACGCTTGATTATAATATCACGATGACGATACCTTGTCAAGTATAATTTCATTATTTCTGGAGGAAAAATTCTTTTTTTTCTTGCCTGTGCCTTCCAGACGCTCTAATGCTTCTTTTGCGGCCATCTGTTCGGCTTCTTTCTTATTGTGGCCCTTTCCCCTGCCGTATATCTCGTCATTGATGCACACGGCAAACTCATAGGAACGGTCATGATCCGGCCCTGTTGCGCTGAGTTCCACATAGGAAAGCTTCTTGGAGGGATTGCGGTGCACAACCTCCTGAAGAACTGTCTTGTAATCCCTCAGACTCTTTCCCGCCGCGACACTCTCAAACTCCGGCGCAAGCTGTCTGAACACATAATCCTTGGCAATCTCCCAACCCTGATCCAGATATATGGCACCTATTACCGCCTCGAATACATCCTCCAGATTCGATGTACGGGTTCTGCCTCCGCTCCGCTCCTCACCATGACCCAAGCGAAGCGCCTTTCCCAATTCCAGGCGCTCCGCCAGTCTTGCCAGTGTTGCCGAGCATACGATACCGGCTCTGGTCTTAGTCAGTTCCCCCTCAGTCAACTGAGGAAAATGCTCATAGAGATAGGTACTTGAGGCCAGCTCCAAAACCGCATCGCCAAGGAACTCAAGGCGTTCATTGTGCATCATATTGCGTCTGGATTCATTAGCATAGGAACTGTGGGTCAAAGCCATTTCCAAATGATTGAGGTTGTGGAATTTGACCCCCAGACGCTCCTCCAGACACCTAAGCTCCTCGATGCGGTTAACTGTCATACTGTTTTCCATTAGCAGCCTTATCCTTCATACTTCTTAAGAACCAAGCATGCATTATGTCCGCCAAAGCCAAAGGAATTTGACAGGGCCGCGCGAACCGTCTTCGCCCTAGCCTTCCCCGGCACATAATCCAAATCCATTCCCTCGTCGGGAGTCTCATAATTGACTGTCGGAGGAAGCATATCCTGCTCCACTGCAAGAGCCGTAGCAATGCATTCCACTGCTCCAGCAGCACCCAGCAAATGACCTGTCATGGACTTTATGGATGACACCGCCACTGACTTTGCTGCCTCTCCGAATATCTCTTTAATGGCCTCAGTCTCGCCCAAGTCGTTCATGTGGGTGGAGGTTCCATGGGCATTGATATAGTCTATATCCTCAGGCTTCAACCCAGCATCGTCAATGGCAAGCTGTATGCACTTGGCCTGATATTCCCCATGGGGCGCGGGACTGGTGATGTGGTATGCGTCAGAATTCGATCCATACCCCACTACCTCCGCGTATATATGGGCTCCGCGAGCTTGAGCATGCTCCAAGGTCTCCATGATAACAATTCCGGAGCCTTCACCCATTATGAATCCACTGCGATTCTTGTCAAAGGGACGGGAAGCATGAGCCGGATCTTCATTGTGATCCACGCAAAGGGCCTTCATGGCAGAGAAGCCCGCTATAGGAGCAGGTGAGATACTGGCCTCGGTTCCACCAGCCAACATAACATCCGCGTCCCCGCGCTGTATGACACGGAAAGCGTCGCCGATGCAGTTGGTGCCTGTGGCACAGGCCGTGGCAATGCAACTGGAGGGGCCATGGAGCCGCAACTCAATAGAAACCTGTCCTGCTGCCATGTTCGGTATCATCATGGGGATGAAGAAAGGACTTATCCTGCCTGGACCCTTTGAAAAAAGTTTCTCATACTGGGCATGCATAGTCTCTATCCCGCCAATTCCCGAGCCTATAAATGTACCAATGCGCTCCAGGTCCTCTTTTTCTAAATCGAGTCCCGCATCCTTGACAGCCATCTTTGCGGCCGTAAGAGCGAACTGGGTATAACGATCCATCCGCTTGGCTTCTTTTTTGTCAATGTAATCCTCCGGATTGAAGCCTTTGACCTCTCCGGCAATCTGCGCATTGACCTCTGAAGGATCAAAGCGGGTAATACGCTCTATGCCATTGCGCCCTTCCATGAGACCCTTCCAGAATTCATCTTTACCTATGCCGATTGGAGTAACGGCTCCCATGCCGGTAATCACAACGCGTTTGCTCAAACCAATAACCCCTTTTCTCTCCATTTTCCACGAATTCAAACTGCCGCCTCAGCTTCTGAGATAAGCTGCCGGAAAATCTCCTTTACCGAAAGGATTTTCTGGATATGCGGCATATACTCACCCGTGAAGACAAGGCCTGTCTCCACATCCCCCTGCTGCGCACGTATCAGGGAACGGATTATGCAAAAATTATGCTTGCATGCCTTAAGACACGCGTCGCAAACCTTTGGCGGAACCGGTCCCTCCATGACCCGCTGGGAAAAGGGCGTACGAACAGCCCTGCCGGGGAGCCCCACCGGACTGTGGATAACAACTACATCCTCCGGCTTCGACTTCAAATAATACTCCTTGAGATCAGGCGCCGCATTCGACTCCTGACTGGCTGCAAAGCGTGAGCCCATCTGGACTCCGTTCGCCCCCATCTTTATAAGATCAACGATGTCTTGGCCTGAAAGGACTCCTCCCGCGGCTATAATCGGAAGCTTCACGGCTTCACGAATGCCCGGAATCAAATCACGGACAGACGTATCCGTCCCCAAATGTCCGCCTGCCTCCTTGCCCTCCACAACAATGGCTGAGGCGCCAAGACGCTCTGAAATTTTCGCTAACTTTACTGAAGATACAATAGGAACAATCGGTGTTCCCGATTCCTTTCCAAAACCAAACATGTCACGAGAAAAACCCGCACCGGCTACAACAAGATCTATTCCCGCGTCAATGGCAGTTTTCACGATTCCCGCGAAGTCACTGGCGGCCACCATGATATTGATGCCAATGACACCGGACGTGAGAGACCTTGCGAGCTTAATCTCATAGCGCAGCTCATCATGGGTCATGCCTGACGCGGCAATAAGCCCTATACCGCCCTCATTAGCCACCGCGGCAGCCAAACGGGCCGTTGATAAACGAATCGCCATACCGCCTTGTACAATAGGTACCTTAGCAACCTTAGTGCCGATTCTCAGTTCTGGAAGCTTCAAGCGAATACCTCCCATCCGCTTGCCCGAAAGCCATTGCTGAATAAACAATGGCTTCCTTTAGAAAATCCCGCGAAGCATCTTCACGGGATTTTCGGGACAAGATGATCAAACTCATTTGTTCTGGTCTATATAGTTCACAACATCCTGAACGGTCTTGATCTTCTCAGCAGCTTCATCCGGAATCTCAATATTGAACTCTTCCTCAAATGCCATGATAAGCTCAACGATATCCAAGGAATCCGCGCCAAGGTCATCGATAAAGGTTGACTCGATTGCTACCTCATCAGCCTCAACGCCCAACTGCTCCACTACGATATCCCTGACTTTCTCAAAAGTCGACATGTCGTCTCACCTCCCCCCACGGGTGTTGTAAAATGATATCACAGATATCACTGGAATACTATATCACATAACCATGCCGCCGTCTACATTTATAACTTGACCGGTTATGTAAGATGCGTTATCAGATACCAGGAAAGCCACCGCGTCCGCTATGTTCTCCGGACTTCCCATTTTTTTCATGGGGATGCCCTCAAGAGTTGCTTCCCTAACTTTTTCAGGTAAATTTGCCGTCATATCAGTATCAATGAAGCCGGGCGCCACCATGTTCACGGTTACACCGCGGGCCGCCAGCTCCTTGGCTGCGGATTTCGAGAATCCAATGACCCCTGCCTTGGCCGCGGCATAGTTCGTCTGGCCCGCGTTGCCAATCAGCCCCACAACAGAAGACATATTGACGATGCGGCCATAGCGCTGCTTCATCATAAGTTTTGCAACTGCCTTGGTGCAGTAGAAAACACCTTTAAGGTTGGTATTCAGAACCGCATCGAAATCCTCGTCCTTCATTTTGATAAGGATTCCGTCCTTGGCAATGCCCGCGTTATTCACCAAAATATCGATCCTGCCGAAGGCATCGATTACCTTCCGAATCATATCCTCCACTGCTGCCGGGTCAGCAACACTGGCCTGAACAAGTATGGCCTCGCCGCCATGCTCCTCAATTTCAGTCTTTACAGCCTCTGCCTTTGCCGTACTTCCCGCAAAATTAATGGCAACCTTGGCCCCCTCTGCCGCCAGCTTCAGGGCAATAGCCCGACCTATTCCGCGAGATGCTCCGGTGACCAGAGCCACCTTGCCTTCTAAAAGCATATTATCGAACCTCCTTGAAATAGTCAAGCGTTTTTTGCAGGGACTCCATGTTTTCAACGTTCATGCTTACAAGGTTGCGGTCAATCCGTTTATTGAATCCGCAGAGGGTCTTTCCGGGGCCTGCTTCTACATAGACATCGGCTCCGAACTCTGTCATGGCATTGACGCAGTCAATCCACAAGACGGGATGATCCGCTTGCTCCACAAGGTGCGCCTTTATTTCATCGGCCTTCTGCTCTGCCTTGCCGTTGACATTGGCCACCACGGGGAACGCCGCATCAGAAAGCTCTATCTTGTCCAATTCCCTTGCCAGTTTCTCCGCGGCAGGCTTCATAAGAGTACTGTGGAATGGAGCACTGACAGGCAGGATAACTGCCTTCTTGGCACCGGCCTCCTTCAAAGACTCCACTGCCCGTTCTACAGCCTTTGCGGCACCGGCAATAACAGTCTGTCCCGGGCAGTTGAAGTTAACTGCCTGAACCGGTTCGGTCTCATTCGACGCCTTTTCGCAGGTTTCCACGATGACCTCGTCAGAAAGCCCTATGATGGCCGCCATACTTCCCTCGCCTACGGGAACAGCCTCCTGCATGAACTGCCCGCGCTTATGTACCAGCATCACCGCGTCTTGGAACTTAATGACACCGGCAGCAGTCAGCGCTGAATACTCGCCCAAGCTGTGACCACCGGCAATATCAGGCTGTATGCCGTGCTCTTTGAGAATCTCATTGGCAATCACGCTCATGGTGAGAATTGCCGGCTGAGTATTTGCTGTGAGCTTAAGCTCCTCAGCAGGTCCTTCAAAGCACATCTTCTGTATGGAATATCCCAAGGCTTCATCTGCTTCCTTGAAAAGCCGCTTGGCCACTTCATAGTTGTCGCAGAAATCCTTCCCCATCCCAACAGTTTGGGCACCCTGTCCCGGAAATACGAACGCAAGCTTCCCCATGCCATGTCCTCCCTTTCAAGTTCAATCAATAATTGCTCTGCAGGTTTTCCACGACCTTCGGAAGGCCCTGTATAATATCTTCAATAATCTGTTTCACCGGCTTGATATCCTCAAGCATTCCCGATATCTGTCCGATCATGACAGAACCGTTGTCCACGTCACCCTCATGAGTGGCACGATGCAGACTTCCTACGCTCAGCTTTTCCAATTCCTCTTGGGAAGCACCATTTGCCTCCATCTCCTGATAGGTACGAGTCATTTTGTTGGCAATAACCCTTGCCGGATGACCAAGGCTGCGTCCCGTAACCACAGTGGAACGATCCTTTGCCTTCAATACGAGGTTCTTATAGTTCTCATGGGCAATACACTCCTCTGAAAGCACGAAGCGTGAGCCCATCTGAACCGCGTTTGCCCCAAGGGCGAAGGCCGCTGCCATACCTCTGGAATCTCCTATGCCGCCGGCCGCGATAACCGGCACATCCACGGCATCCACAACCTGCGGAACCAAAGGCATTGTGGCAATCTCCCCGATATGACCGCCGCTCTCAGTGCCTTCAGCTATAACAGCATCCACGCCTGTGCGCACCAAGCGCTTCGCAAGAGCCACCGAAGCCACCACAGGTATCACCTTGGCACCAATGGCCTTGAGATCGGGGACATACTCACCGGGATTTCCAGCCCCCGTGGTCACCACGGGAACCTTCTCATCCACCACTACCTGCATGACCTCCTTCACAAAAGGAGACATGAGCATCACATTTACCCCAAAGGGCTTCTCCGTCCACCCCTTGCACTTCCGGATTTCTGCCCGCAGGACATCCGGAGGCATATGGCCGGCGCCGATTATACCAAGACCACCCGCGTTAGACACCGCGGAAGCGAGCTCCGCTGTACCGATCCACGCCATGCCGCCCTGGAAAATCGGATATTTTATGTTGAGCAATTTGCAGATTACGTTATTTTCAAACATCTACTTATCCTCCTTAGCCCATACATGATATGGGATTTCTTGCAGCTACGAAGCCTAAACACTATAATCTATTTCCTTGCTTCTGTGTCATCACCTTCATGCCTGTCCTCACGGGACAGGGCACTTCGTATATGTCCCAAAACATCGCTTTTGACATATTCATTCGCAACCCTTATAGCGCTGCAAATGGTCTTCGCATCAGAGGAACCATGACTTATGATACAGCATCCGTCTACCCCCAGCAGGGGCGCTCCTCCGTATTCGGAAACATCCAGACGTTTCCCGAGTTTCTTCAACGTCGGCATCAAAAGGAATGCACCAAGCTTCGCAAAAAGTCCCCCATCTTCGATGGCCTCTTTGATGAGCTTCAAAATTGTCTTTGCCAGCCCCTCTGCAAATTTTAACACAACATTGCCGACAAATCCATCACAAATTACAACATCGATATCACCCTTGGGGACATCCCTTCCCTCGGCATTGCCTATGAAGTTTATCCCATCCAAGTTCTTCAGGAGCTGATATGTGGCCTTTGCCTGCTCATTACCTTTGGTCTCTTCCTCACCGATATTGAGCAATCCCACCCTGGGGCGCACCTTCCCATAAACGTGCTCCGCGTATATAGACCCCATCAAGCCGCTCTGCACCAGATGCTCCGGCTTGCTATCCACATTTGCCCCCGAATCCAGGAGCAGTGTCACTCCGTTCGGCGTAGGCATCGGTGTCGCAATGGTGGGTCTTCCGACACCCCGGACACGCTTCAATATTAGCTGGGCTGCCGTGACAGCGGCTCCCGTACTTCCGGCGGAAAGTACCGCGTCACACTCTCCATCCTTAACAAGCCGTGTGGCCACTACAATGGAAGAGTCCTTCTTTGCGCGCACCGCGTCTGCCGGATGTTCTCCCATACCGATGACCTCCGACGCGTGATGTATGGCTATTGGAAGCTTTTCCCAATCAGCATCACGCTTCAGGAACTCACGGATCTGCGTTTCATCCCCCACCAGCACGATATCGCACTGATATTTTCTTGCTGCCTGCAATGCGCCAAGCACTATCTGCTCGGGGGCATAATCGCCACCCATGGCATCCACTGCAATCCTCACCGGATGTTCCTCCCTACACTTTTTCAAGCGATACCATTATAAACCTTGCCTGAAAAACCTCTTCCTTGTCGTTCCTCGTCCTAACGCTTACGAAGGACTTGTTCCCCCGCACCTGCACGACCTCCGCCCTGGCAACCAGTTTCTCGCCAACGCGGACAGGTACCTTGTACTTAACGTTTGCCGTGCCGGTAACCGCCATCTGTGAATCAATAACCGCCATGGCAAGGGAATTCGCCTGGGAAAACATGTGATGTCCTCTAGCGATCTGAGTGCTTTTAAATACCATATCTTCGGTAATCCTCAGGACTGAAACCCCCCGTTCCCCAAGCTCCAGATCAATAAGCTCTCCAACCACATCCTTGCTTTGAATGGCCCTGACCTTTTCCTGGGCCTTCTCAGCCATCCTGCGGATTCGTTCTCTCAGCTCGGGTATCCCCAGCTCCAGTCGATCCAATCGAATGGTCTGGACACTAACCTGCAAGGACTTCGCCAATTCCTCATCTGTCAGAAACGGCTTTTCGTTGACACGTTCCAACAGGAGTTTGTGGCGAGCTTCCTTCTTTACTCTTGGCATTCTCTATCACCCTGCGCTCCTATGAATATTTAGTACCTATGATAACAATTTAATCATAGGAGTTATTATAACGCAAATTTAATAAATTTGCCATAGAAGCAAGATGAAAATTTCAAAATCTTCATCAACCCTTGCAACACACGCCATACAATGACGTTTCATTGAAAGGCTGCTCCCACGCAAAATGAGCAGGACAGAAGTCCTGCTCATTATTTGCATCTTACTCAGCCTCAGCAATGACCTGCTTTCCATCATAAAAGCCACACTCAGGGCATACATGATGGGGCATCTTGGGCTCATGGCACTGTGGGCACTTTACAAAACCCGGTGCCTCCAGCTTCCAGTTTGCGCGACGCCTGTCACGACGGGACTTCGACAACTTCCGCTTTGGTACTGCCATTACGGATACACCTCCTTAAATTCACACTTGCTTTTTGAATTGCTGCAAAACCGCAAGCCTCGGATCTACCGTTGACGTATCACAATCGCACGTCCCCTCATTGAGATCCGTTCCGCATACAGGGCACAGTCCCCGACAATCAGGCTTGCAGAGATTGCTGAGCGGCTGCGCCGCCAACAGTGTATCCCGAACCAGCTCCGTAATGTCAATGGTGCTCCCGTCCGTATAGTTAACGGACTCCCTTTCTGCTCTTTCCGCGACCGTACAATAGTCCTCCGAAAACTCGTGAATCTGTTCCACAGCCGAAGGCTTAAGGCACCGATCACATAGGAATTTCTTTCTGCAACGAATGACGCCCTGCGCACGATAGTTCTCACCGGTGGTGCACACAGTGCCCTCCACCGAAATCTTCCCATCGAACTCACAGACATCCTTGGGGATATCAAGCTCCCCAACTTCCGTTTCAAAGGAAAACTCCTGATCGTGTCCCTTTGCTACACCAGCAACACATATCTTCATCATCCAAAATCAACCTCAAATCATTATAGCGACCGAAAAATCGTTTGTCAAGGAAGGAATTAACGAATTCCACTGCCCAAGTCCCCAGAAGACACACAGTCACATATATTACTATACAATCCGTGATTATCCACGTTCTCCAAAAGGACATACTACCATACAAGTATATCAGATTTATTGTCAGAATGATATCTCAAGTGAAATATTATTTTCAAACGGGGTTTCTTTCATGTATTTTTCATGTATAATAGTTAGAAACCAAAGGAAACGGACTGGTGTACTATGAAATCAAAAGATAATTTCATGCTTGTAAACAATCAGGAAATTGCAGGTAATCCCCTGCTTTCCATGAAATCAAAACGCCGCCTTTCTAAGTCCAAGGCAGACAACACTATAAAGGCATACTCCAGTGACTGGAGCGATTTCTCAGACTGGTGCGCCTACCACGGCGTGCCGGATCTTCCCGCGTCCCCGGAGACCATAGTAAACTACGTAAACGATTTGGCAGACGATGCCAGGGCAAATACTGTGTCACGACGGATTACCGCCATATCAGAGAATCACATTGCCGCCGGATTCGGACGGGAAAATCCTGCAAAGGACGGCATGGTCAGGTCCGCCATTTCAGCCATACGCCGCGAAAAAGGCACCTTCCAGCACGGCAAGACTCCCGTGCTAATGGAAACCCTGTACCTGCTGGCGGACTGCTTCGGAGACGATATCGTTTCCATCAGGGACAAGGCTCTGATACTTCTTGGATTTGCGGGAGCCTTCCGCCGTTCAGAGCTAGTGCGCATTCAAATGGACGAACTGAACTTTGCCCCTCAGGGAATGACCATCTTTGTTCCCCATGCCAAGGGCGATCAGCTTGGACACGGTGCCACCATCGCCATTCCCTATGCGCCCGATCCCGAGATCTGCGCCGTAAGGGCCGTAGAGCAGTGGATACTGGCAGCGCAGATACATTATGGGCCGCTTTTTCGCGGGTTCAAAAGGAATCTCGAAGTCAGACGCGACCAACTGAATGATAAAAGCGTGGCCCTTATAGTTAAGAAGTATGCCGGAATGGCGGGCTTCAATCCCGATGATTTTGCCGGGCACAGCCTGCGGAGGGGTTTTGCCACCAGCGCGGCACAGCACGATATCGATGCCCTTACCATAATGCGTCAGACACGTCATAAATCGGAAAAGATGGTTCACCGCTATATTGAACAGGGCAACATTTTCAAGGACAATGCCCTTGCCAAGATGTACCGCAAATAAATTCTTCACCGGCAGGATTTTATTTCACCGGGAACGAATAATTGATATAATTAATGTATGTATCGGTATGTATCGGGCAAGGAGGCAGACGAAAATGAGATTGAAGCACTCTGACAAGTTCGCTTATTTTTTCATTGCCTTTGCTGTATACTTGCTGATTCGGTCCTTGGCGATATGCATGGCGGACGCTTCACTTACCTCACTTCTCTACATATTCATTGCCGTGTCTCTTCTGGCAAGCAATATTCCCCGGGTTCTGGACATTCCCCTTCACTATGCGTACCCCCTTCGATGCATGGAATACTTCACCTTCTTCGCCTCCGTAATCTGCTTCATTGTCCTCTGTATAAAACATATTGCAGCGAAATAAATAAACGAGATGGAAATCAGGAGATTTCCATCTCGTTTTATTTCTGGAATATGTCTTCATGGGTAATGGGAATTCATGCGGAATAGTGCGATGGATGGAGCTTAGCCCTCCCCTCTGGGGAAGGCTATGGTTCATTATTCTTCCGTTACTTCGTGCAACTATGAACAGTCACATAAACTCCCATTTACTGTCCTTTACTTGATTTCAATTTTCCTGGACTTGGATACGGTTTCCGCAAGCTTCGGCAGCTCAATCTTGAGCACGCCATCCTTGAACTCCGCGTCCACCTTCGATTCATCTATGTTATCGATGTAGAAGGAGCGGCTCATGCTGCCCATGCGGCGTTCACGGCGAATGTAGCGGCCCTCTTCGTCCTTCTTCTCCTCCTCCACATTCTGATTTGCTGAAATGGTCAGGTAGCCATTCTCATAGCTGAGGTTTATATCTTCCTTCTTCATACCCGGAAGCTCTGCCGTCAGTTCGTAGCCTTCCCCCTTCTCCTTTACGTCAACCCGGAATGAATCTGCCTTCCACCCCGCAAAGGGTGCCATGAAATCATCATGGAAGAAGGGCTCGTTGAAAACATCAAATAAAGTGTGCAGTTCATTATCTTTCCTTGCAACGTCTTTCCTTGCTCCAAACGGTACTAACCCAAACATATAAATCTTCTCCTTTCGCTCAGCTGCATAACCCGCAGCGGCTCTGAAAATGAACTTGTTCTTTTGGGAAGGGGCTCACATCCTTTTGTTCCTCCCTTCGATTGTTATAATACTCCATAAAGGTCAAAAAGTCAATAGGTCAAAAAGAAAAAATTTGATTTTTTGACTTTTCTTTTTCAAGTCTACTATGAAAGCCCAAGAAGTCAAACCTACAGGCGCAGACTGATTGGCTTCTTTCGTGTAATGGCTGACGAAAATCGGAAGATTTTTCGTCCTGCTTTCATATTTTAGTGGATATTTTGCCGTAACTGCGATATCATTAGTAAACGAATCAAAAGAATAGGAGCGTGAGGGAATGGAGGAAAAACAGCTTCGCCCTGACTGGAACGAGTATTTTCTGGAAATCGCAAAGGCAGTGGGACGTCGTGCCACATGCCTTCGCCGCCGCTACGGCGCGATTATAGTAAAGGACAAGATCATCATCAGCACCGGATATAATGGTGCCCCCAGAGGAGAAGCGAACTGCATAGACACCGGCGTCTGTGAAAGAGAACGTCTGCACGTGCCCAAGGGACAGAACTATGAGCTGTGCGTGGCAGTCCATGCTGAACAGAATGCCATCATTAACGCGGATCCCGTGAAGATGGAAGGCGCTTCCATCTATGTGGTGGGCTATAACGCCGACGGTACTCTGGCATCGGGAAAACCCTGCCTGCTCTGCCGCCGAATGCTCAGAAACGCCAGACTTTCACAGGTCATATATTACGAAACCGACGGAAGTATCGTTGTATGCAGGCCGGAGGATATCCGCGATTGAATAAAAAAGTAACGGCTTGACTTCTTGGGTTTGCATTGTGTAAAATAACCGTATTGCAAGGGGTTTTCCCTGTTGGAAGGGGTGTATAATCCATGCCAAGCTACATGTTGGCGTTCATTATCGCCGCAGGTGTGGCTCTTTTAATTACACCGTTCGTCATCATACTGGCTGCAAAGACAGGTGCCATGGACGCGCCTGACCCTCGAAAGGTTCATAAAAGACCGATTCCACGAATAGGCGGCATAGGTATATACGCTGCTTTTATGGTGTCCATGCTAACAATGATGGCAATGGCGGACTTGGAATCCGAGGTAATATTTGAACTGGCAGGCCTGCTGGTGAGCGGTACCCTCATAGTGCTTGTAGGCATTATAGATGACTACAGGAATCTGCCGGCAAAGGTGAAGCTGCTGGGGCAGATTATCGCGGCAAGCGTTCTGGTCCTCGCCTTTGACGTGAGAATCGACTTTGTCACAGATCCCTTTGGTGATTATCTGTATCTGGAGTATCTTGCCATACCGGCTACGATTTTCTGGATCGTGGGCCTGACCAACACCGTTAACCTGATTGACGGACTTGACGGTCTGGCTGCCGGAGTTTCCATGATTGCTTCCATTACTATTTTTTTGGTGGCACTTGAGCAAAACATACTTCTGGTCGCGGTTTTGACAGCGGCCCTTGCCGGAGCGGCCTTCGGCTTCCTGTACTACAACTTCAATCCAGCCCAGATATTCATGGGGGATTCTGGCAGCATGTTCCTTGGCTTCATGCTGGCGGGTATTTCCGTTATAGGAGCGGTGAAATGTGCCGCCACTATCGCATTGATCGTCCCTATTCTGGCTCTCGGCCTCCCCATACTTGATACCACCTTCGCAATTGTAAGAAGGTACCGTGGGGGAGTTCCCATATTCAAGCCGGATAAAGGACACCTTCATCACAGACTTCTGGGACTTGGCTTCTCCCAACGCCAGGCAGTACTTCTCATGTATGTGATAAGCGCCATGTTGGGACTGAGCGCCGTAATCCTGAACGAGGTAAGCCCTCAGTTCGCTATCCTCATTGTGGGAATAGTCATAGTTTCAGTGCTCTTCGGCGCGAAAAAGATTGGTATTTTCACCATGAGCCGTTAAAACTGCGTTGAGAAAGACTGTTGCGGTAATGCAGCAGTCTTTTTTGTTGATTTATCCCGCATATAGCTGTAGAATTAAGTCAACAATCATAATTTTGATAAGTCGTGGAACGAATCGGAAAAAGAGGAGATATTCCAATGAAAAAAAAGAAGCTAAAGGTAATGACAGTATTCGGCACGAGGCCCGAAGCCATCAAGATGGCTCCGGTGGTGCTGGAGCTGCAAAAGCATCCGGAAACCATTGTCCCCGTCGTTACGGTCACAGCCCAGCACCGTGAAATGCTGGATCAGGTTCTCAATCTCTTCAGCATCCGTCCCGACCATGATCTTGATATCATGGCTCAGGGGCAGACCCTCTTCGACATAACTGCAAAGGCCATGCTTGGGCTTGACAAGGTACTGACAGAAGAAAAGCCGGATATCGTTTTGGTACATGGAGACACCACTACCACCTTTGCCGGTTCCCTGGCCGCATACTATCACCAGATTGCCGTGGGCCATGTTGAGGCCGGCTTGCGTACTCACAACAAGTATTCCCCCTATCCCGAGGAAATGAACCGCAAGCTCACAGGAGCAATAGCGGATCTTCACTTTGCCCCCACAGAGACCTCAAGAGAAAACCTCTTGCAGGAGCATGTAGCTGAAAACAGTATTTTCGTTACGGGAAATACTGTAATCGATGCCCTTCATCAGACAGTCCGGGAGGATTTCAAATTTGAAGATGAAATGCTTCAGGGCGTTGATTTCAAAAGTAAGCGCATTATCCTTGTGACCACCCATCGACGGGAAAACCTTGGGGAACCAATGCGCCATGTCTACAAAGCGCTTAAGGAGCTGACCGAGGATTTCTCCGATGTGGAGGTCATCTTCCCCGTCCACAGGAATCCAAAGGTACGTGAGGTCGTGAATGAGGAGCTTGGAGGACTTTCCAAGGTTCACCTCATTGATCCCCTTGACTATGAGCCCTTTGCCAACTTGATGCACCGCGCCCATTTGATTCTTACGGATTCAGGCGGCGTACAGGAAGAAGCTCCTGCCCTTGGCAAACCGGTGCTGGTCCTCAGGGATACGACGGAACGGCCTGAGGCTGTCTCCGCAGGCACCGTGAAGCTGATTGGAACCGAAAAGGACAGGGTCTACAGTGAAGCCAAGCTGCTCCTCACCGATGAGAAGGAATACAGCCGCATGGCCGAGGCCTGCAATCCTTACGGTGATGGAGAAGCATCACGCCGCATAATCCAGGCAATACTTTACCATTATGGTTTTGATGAAAACAGGCCGGATGTCTTCAAGCCATGAGTGAAAAGGACCCCAATAAGCATGAGGGGCTGCGTCAGGCGTGGAAAGCCTTCTCCATGCTTTCAGGAATAGGAATATATCTTGCCGTAGTGGTAGGCATATGCCTCTATCTGGGCAATCTTGCCGACGAGGCCTTCGAGCTTGGCATCAAGGGAAAGCTGGCCGGAATCCTGCTTGGGTTTCCCGTCGCCTTCTATACGCTATACAGGCAGCTTAAAAACAACGAAGTCGTATGAGTTACCTCATACGACTTCGTCTTTTTTACGTCAAATCAAACCGTGGGCAGCAAGGGCCTTCTTCAACTGTTCAACATTGGAGGGCTCCATTTCCGTCATGGGCATCCTGAGTTTTCCCGCATTATAGCCAATCAAGTTCATGGCAGTCTTTACAGGAATCGGATTCACCTCGCAGAACAGAGCGTCAATGAGATCCGCATAGTCTATTTGCAGCTTCGAAGCCGCCTCCACCTTACCGTCAAAATATAGCTGACAGATTAAATGGGTATCCTTTGGCGCGACATTTGAAAGGACAGAAATCACGCCCTTTCCTCCGATGGAAAGAATCGGCACTATCTGATCGTCATTCCCGGAATACACGGAAAGCTCGTCACCGCAGGCATGGCGCAGTCTGAGGATTGCTGAGAGGTCTCCGCTTGCCTCCTTTACCGCCGCGATGCGTGGATGCTTTGCCAGCTCCACATAGGTGGAAGTCTTGATTCCCACCCCTGTACGGGAGGGTACATCATAAAGTATCAACGGAATATTTACACTGTCCGCTATCATTGTGTAGTGGCGAATCAGGCCGTTCTGGGTGCATTTATTGTAGTACGGCGTTACCACCAGCAGCCCGTCAGCCCCCACCTGCTCCGCATACTTGGAAAGCTCAATGGCGTAGCTGGTCTCATTGGAGCCCGTGCCCGCGATAACAGGAATACGCTTGTTGACCTTTTCCACGGCAAATTTGATGGCAGCCCTATGCTCCTCATCTGACATGGTGGCCGACTCACCCGTGGTGCCCGTGATTATTATGGCGTCAGTAGAATTCTTGATTTGGTCTTCAAGAATCCGTCCCAGTTCATCAAAGTTGATACCCTTATCATCAAAGGGCGTAATGACGGCAACGCCTGCTCCCTTGAAAATAGTCTCCTTCATCGAACAATCCTCCCCTACTCTGTGGCATATAACAAACTGCCGAAAATATCCTTTTCCTTTTTCAATAGCTCTTCATTGCCGAATACACACAGATTGTCTGCTTTCATGCAATCATCTATTATATCCGCCACCCTGCGGATGTCCTCCTGTTTCGCAGCAATTATCTCGTCCCTGCTCCTCTGGCGGTCCTCATAGCTTAGGCCTCTAATGTAACACTCCGCGGCCGCGTTTCCCTTCATCTGAGGTGTAAGCGGCGTATCCACGGTGCTCATGGTGCCTATTACATATTTGTCCATTTCCCTGTCCGACACCTCGAAGCTTCGCAGATAATCAGCAGTACCGTCAAAAACCTCCAGTGTCTCAGATAGTCTCGGGTCCCTATAGGAGCAGAAGTACATAAACCCATTCTGATTGAAGCATGTTAACGCGCCGTAGGCACCGCCCTGCACCCGAATACGATTCCAGAAGTAATCATAACGCAGTAATGTCTCTACCACACGCAAGGTTCCACTATATTCATGTCCCAGCTTGATATAGTTGGCACCCTTTGCCACATACTGCACACGGCTTGGGGACATTATGCCTTCATTCAGGGGCTTGAGTTCGAACTGATAGTCAGCCTCAGGATAAACCTTATCCGAGAAGCTATCGATAAGCGTCGGCAATTCCTTCACCAGATTGCTGTAAACCTCCTCGTTGCATGTAATACTCAACAACAGCCCATTCCTATTTATCAGGCAGGGAAGGCTCTCCGCCATCGCCCTCGAAACTTCTTCAAAACGCTCCTCGAAATGAGCCAGAAAATCCTTCAGGAACCGATAATAGGGCAGCATACCGGCATCATTATACGCGCCTGCCCGCGAAAGATATGACGCGACTTTTCCCCCCACAAGACTATGAGCGCTCCGCTGCAAACTCAGTTCAATACCCACGATTTCCTGCTCTACGATTTCCCTTATGCGTTTGCTGTTGTTAAATACGCTCTCTGTAAGTATTTCCGACAATATGTCGCAAAGCTCCGGAAGCTTGGTGGCCAGCGCCTTCGACTTCAGCTTCATGAGCGGCATAAAGGAATCCGGCTCGTTCTTCCTTGTGTAGGCACACAGCTCCTGAGAAAGGCCTCCTATATTCAAGTTGACGAGATTTGCCAAGTCTTCATAGCTATGCCGCCTGGTATCCACATTACCCAAAAGATCTGTCAAAAGGTACGCATAATTCAGTTTTTCCTGTGGCAAGCGCGAAGCATCAAAGTATAGGTTCATATAAAGTATGCCATGGGTCTCCACGCTGCTGTAGAGCACCTTAACATCACCTATTCCCCGTTCCTCCAAGGGGAGTATGTCGGACTCCTTGCGAATATCAGCTCGCTTCAGCAATGGTATCTTTTCCAGATTTTCAGGCTTCTCAGGCTCCTGCTGGCGTTCCTTCAGCTTTTTGACATTTTCCACGATCTGCCGCAGCTCACCCTCAGAAAGCTCCGCCTTGAGCTTCGCAAGGGCTTCCTCCTGTGCCTTTTCTCTCTCTGCTGCCATGGTCTTGCTGGGCTTCAGGACGAGCAGGGTCTTGTGGTTATTTTTCAGGAAATACTTGTCCACCAAGGCCTCAAAGTATCCCTCTTTGAATTCCCTCTTTATCTCTGCCAAAATATCCTCATAGTAAAGGTAAAGAGCAGGATCGCCATCATAGAGCCAGCTTCTGAGGCTCCTTAAGCCATAGATGAGCCCCTTGGGCGCGGACCCGAAGTCTGCCTCCCGCAGGCGGAACTCATGTATATTGATGGATGCCTCCAGCAGCGTACGGTCAATGCCCCGGTCCCGAAGCTCCTTCAGTTTCTCCATGACAAGGCTGTGAAATTTCTCCGCCCTGTCAGCCTCAGAGCTGTTGATGATAATGCTGAACATGGGCTGAAGCATTTCGTCCTCAAAACTGGAATCCACATCCATGCCAAGCCGCGCATCCACCAAAGCCTTGCGAAGGGGAGCTGCCGGTGAACGCAGAAGCGCGTGTTCCAGTATGCTTAACCCCAGCATGGTCTTGGTATCCAGAGATTCACCCGTCAAAAGGTTAAGGCTCAGAAAGGTCTTTTCCTCTGGTGCTTCGTCCTGGCTTATGGGATAGAATTCCTCTATCCTTTTCATCTCGCCAAAGGGCTGCTGACGGTCAATCTTCGACGGGACGGGAATCCGTTCAAAATTCGAGAGATATTCCCTGTCCAGATACTCCAGCCGCTCCTCCAAATCCAAGTCACCATAGAGATAGATATAGCTGTTTGAAGGATGGTAGTACCGCCTGTGGAAGTCTATGAACATCTCCTGTGTAAGTGCAGGGATAGCCTCGGGATCCCCACCGGATTCACATCCATAGGTGGTATCAGGGAAAAGGGAGGCCATAATACGCCTTGAAAGCAGGTCATCGGGAGAGGAAAGGGCTCCCTTCATCTCATTGTAAACCACGCCGCTGTAGCTGAGGGGTTCCTCAGGATTTTCAATCTCGTAATGCCACCCCTCCTGCATAAGAATCTCAGGCTTGCGATAGATTTCCGGATAGAAAACGGCATCCAGATATACATCCATCAGATTCTTGAAATCCTTGTCATTGCGGCTTGCCACAGGATACACGGTCTTATCGGGGTAAGTCATGGCATTCAGGAAGGTGTTCATTGAGCCCTTCACAAGCTCCACGAATGGCTCCTTAAGCGGATACTTTCGCGAACCGCAGAGCACTGAATGCTCAACTATATGGGCCACTCCGGTATCATCGGTGGGAGGTGTCCTGAAGGCTATGGAAAAAACCTTGTTATCATCGTCATTTTTCAGGTAGAAGAGTCTTGCCCCTGTCTTCTCATGTACAAATTCAAAGGCAGTCGAACCCACCTCCTTAACCGTCTGTTCCTTGATTAGACGAAACCCATGCAAAATATCATTTTCCTTCATTCAATTTCCTCCAATATATCATTCTCTATGTGCCTTAAGGGCAGTCTTATGCTTGTACATTGCCTCATCGGCCTGCTTGAATACATCCGCGTACTCCATTCCGGCTTGGTATATACCAAGCCCGCGAGCTACGGAAACCTGCAGTTTAACACCATCTGCCTCAAAGAATTCCTCCGCTATCTGCCTGTCAAAGGCCTCCAGCAGTTCCTCCCTGTGCTCATAATCGTGATTTTCCAAAATGGCAGTAAACTCATCACCGCCTATACGGAACACCGGACTATGCGAGAATACCTTGCATATGCATTGGGCAGCATGACGGATAAGCTCATTCCCCGCCTCATGCCCATATGTATCATTTACCTTCTTGAGGTAATTGGCGTCGAAAACAACAACACCATACGAGAATGGCTTGTCCTTTACAATTGTCCGACCTTCGTCAAGCTCAGCTGTCTTACGTATATATGCGGCCGCGTTCCTCAAGCCCGTCAGCTTGTCCCTATAAACATATACTTCAAGCTTCGATACCATCTCACGTATGCCGTTCACAAGTATCCCAAGCTCGTTCTTTGAATCTGTGGGAAGCTGCACATTCAACTCCCCCGCAGCAATCTTGCGGGTTGCCTCAGTAATCTGCATAAGGGGGCGAATCCCCTTCTGTGCAAGCCAAATGCTGAACAATGATACCGCGATGACGATAGCCAGGGTCATCACCACAAGATGGATAAGCATATTGTTCCTGTCAGCATATATATCATGGGCAAAGGCCGCGATATTAAGCCACACGCCGGTACTCAGATAGGTTTCCGTTTCATAGAAGCCCTCCTTATTGAAGGCCGTCTCGACCTCCGGCCTGTTGGTGTACAGGACTCCGCCATTTTTGTCCAGCAGTCTTACAACACCATGCTCATATACTGACATGCGCTTTATTTCGTGAATTATATAATCAAAGTCAATATCTATCCCAACTATTCCTATGAAATCATCCCCCCTGTGCAGGGGCACCACATAGGAAACCTGATAGCGCTTTGTCTTCTCATTATAATAAGGTTCACTGAGCTTTGCCAGGTACTTCTTGTCGGACAAGTGATACCGGTTCATGTCAGCTCCGTACTGATGGGTGAAGCCCGGCAGCTTGCTGCCCCAGTTATCAATATGTCTGCTGCACAAAAAACCCGCGTTGGCTATATCCTTGGAAAGCTGCATATAGAAATTTATGCTTCCCGGCGAATACCCAGCTATGGCCGCGAAATCGCGCTCCAGTCTTTGCAGATAAGCCTTGCGATAGGACTCATCTGCCTTAAGGCGTTCCACACTGTCCAGTTCATTGTCAGCAAGCTTGCCCATGCTGCTCACTGCCATTATGGTATCGCTGAAGGTCCGTGCCAGCCGTTCACGGTATACAACACTCATCTTTTCCAGATCGTTGCTGGCATGATCGTCAATGGCACGGCTTAGGCCCAAAAAGCTGATACTTCCCAGCATAATTGCCGCGATAAAGATGGTACCCAGTTCCATGAGCATCAAATTGGTCATTATGGAATGCCTGTACTTCATCAGCAGGTAAAAAAAAGCGATCATAGTGAGATTCATGGTTGTCAGAATCTCAACGCTGAACTGCAGCCAGGTATCCATATGATCCAGGTCGTAAATGACCCCGGAAACGTCCAATATCACGAAAAGCGCCAGGAAAAAGCCATAAAGGAGCACCACCGCCAAGCGATTCATCTCATAGGTATTATTCGACAAGGCGATTGATTCCTTTGATGGCCTATAAAATTCATAGCGATAGCTAACCAGAATGAAAAAGATGGGCATGCCAAAGAATACTGCCAAATCGAAATCATTCAAAAACAGCAGCGCCGTAAATTCAATTGCTGAATCAATTTGAATATAATCATCTGACAGTATCTGAGCTATCTCTTCCTCCGACCTGGTCATGCCCAATATAAGGGCATTGGCCGCTGTCGTTACAAACAAAATCAGAATCAGCTTCTTGAGGGTTGTCCTGTTGAAGGCGAACAGAGGCTTTTCCTTATCGATTATAATAAGGTGCCAAAGCTTATAAGGAAGATAAGCGGCTATGAACACCGCTGCTATCTCCCGAAGTCCAGATTCGCCGCCGCTGAACAGGAACTCACCCACTGCTACGCCAAATGCACTTACCGGACCCCATACCAGTCCCAGAATCGGTGGGAGAAATGATGTCACCTCTATGACTGAAGGCGGTACAACAAAAACCTGTCCGGCAATGCCCGCGAAAATACAGTAGAGAATAGCTGACAAAACGAAATGGGAAATTATCTGTTTCAACCACTCCGCCTTCCTTTCGTCACTACTGAATGTCACTCTCCGTATAGTAACCCGAGTCTATCAGCAGTGCCTTATAATTTGACTTATCTACAAACTGAGGACGAATCAGGAACGTGGGTACGATTTTCACACCGTTGTTGTAATTGCCTATATCATTGGTTTCCGGCTCTTTTCCCGAAAGAATGGCATTTACCATCTTCACGGATTCGTCAGCCAGAATGCGCGTATCCTTGAAAATTGACATAGTCTGCTCGTCCATCAGTATTGCCTTGACATTCTTCTTGTCCGCGTCCTGCCCCGTGATTATGGGCATTTTCTTACCGCCGGCACCATAGCCCGCCTCCTTTAGAGCTGCTATGACACCGTACGCCGTAGAGTCATTCGCGCAGAGCACGGCATCCACAGCCGCATCCTTGTAAAGCTCATCAAGTATTCCCGACATACGGTCCCTGGCAATCTTATCGCTCCAGCGTAGAGTCGCGCAGGCCTGGAGCTCCATCTGCCCCGATCTCACAACAAGCTGCCCGCTTTTTATGTAAGGGCGGAGCACGTCCATGGCCCCCTCAAACAATGCCACCGCATTGTTGTCGTCAAGGGCGCCTCCGAAAATCTCCAGATTATACGGCCCGGCTCCGGACTTTAAATTCAGTTTCTCTTCTATATATTCTCCCTGCATGGTTCCAACGGCAAAATTATCAAAGGTCGCATAGTAGTCGACCGCATCCGTATTCATTATAAGCCTGTCATAGGCAATAACCGTTATGCCCTTGCTTCTTGCCTTGTCCAGAATATCAGCCAAAGCATTGACATCCACCGCCGCTACAATCAGAACCTTGCAGCCTTCATTTATCATGTCATTTATCTGCGCAACCTGCAGCACCTTATCATTATCCGCATACTTAAGGTCAGGAGAATAGCCCTGCTCGATAAGCTTTCTCTCAATATTAGCTCCATCCTGATTCCAACGCTGCCGCGTATGGGTAGGCATGGCCACACCTATCTTGGTTTCTTTCTTGTCACCGGGTCCGCAGCCTGCCATACTCATCATAAGAACGACTATCAATACAAGCGCAATAACATATCTGAATCTCATTTCCTACGGGCCTTAGCCCTGCACCTCCTTAAGCAGAACCACATCTCAAACCTCTCACATACCACATGTGCTAGTCCAGCACATGTGCTGTCAAAAAAATCATTAACTCAGAATCTGTCTTGCTGGTCTTTACATTGCGGAAAAAGGCTCCCAATATGGGAAGATCTCCCAGAAATGGCACCTTGCTGAGACTCCTGGACTCCTCACTGCCTATCAATCCCCCGATTACCATTGTCTCACCATCCTTCAGCCTGACAGTGGTATCCGCGGAACGCTTCTGGAATCTGTATGCCTTAAGGGAATCCACATAAAGAGGTGAGCTTACCTCTGTGTGAACCTTTGCGGTAATATAACCGTCGGCATTCACCCTGGGAGTATAGCGGAGTATTATGCCCGCCTGCTTATACTCTATTGAAGTTGTAGTTGTCGAATTCGTAGTAGATACCGTAGGAACCGGCACCTCACCCCCTATATTGATAACCGCCTCATGCCCTTGTATGGTGGTGATATTAGGCCGGGAAAGCATTTTAGCCTTGCCATCCATAATCAGAGCATTGATTTTTGCCCCATAGTAAAATTCGAAGGGATATCCCTCCGGCCCCCTGCCGAACTGTATGATGCCCTCCGCGGCATCCTGCAGGGCATTCCTCTCCACTTCAACAGTGGGTACATCCACATACTCAGTGTGTGAGAAACCATCAGCATCCACAACTGTCTGACGATGTGATCTGTAGGTTTCCCTGCGCTTTGGATACATAGGCAACGCGCTCCACGTCCACTCTACCCCCAGCTCCTTTGCGGCAGATTTGTCCAGCGCCACAACCTTTGCCTCCAGTGATACCTGCTTTGCCGGCACATCCAGAGTGTTGATCAGCCTTCCCGCCTGCAAGGCCTCTTCCGCAGTCCCATAGAACACCAGACTGCAGGTGGAATAATCCACCGTTACCCTGTTCATCAAAGCACCTGCGGCTGATTTTTCCTCCGAAGTACTTTCCCCATTGGTATTATTCGAGGCAGAGGCAGAATTTCCTTCCCTTGGAAAGGACAAAATCAACGATTCCTTAAGTTCATCAGGATTCGCATAGCGTATCGGAAACACATGGGCTCCCGAAAGGGAATCAGCCTTGCCTCTGGCCGTTACCACATAACTGTCACCCATTCGTTCCAACAGGAGATTGCCTGCTCCCGCCACAAGCCGCAGCGCCTCCTCCGGCTCCACATTCCGCAGTGACAGTGTGACTCTTCCATCCACGGAATCGTCCATCACTACGTTAAATCCTCCCATGCGGGCCGTAGAAAGAAGTACAGACCTCACATCCCCGTCCACAACAGAAATCTCCATTGGGGAGGCATTGGCTGCCGTCGCAGAAAACATCATCCCCGCAAGTATCCATACAGATAAAGCATTTCTTAAATTAATCAATTTCATAACCCCCTGTTCATAAATGTCATCAATTGCCAATAAATAAGATTCATATCTATTACGGAGTCTGTATCCCTACGCTTCCGCCATCGTCAAATCGGACTTCATTACTGACGATTTCTTTTATGGTGCGTCCGTCTACAGTCTCTCCAACTGCCGCAATCATATTTTTATTCCCAAACCTCAAGATTGCCATACTGCCATGCTCACCCCTGACAATTCCCTGCAGCGTCATACCCTTCTCTCCGTTGTCATGACCCTCCTCCGCTTTGTCTTCCACCTGTAATACGGCTTCAGGTACAGGACTTCGGACAGCAGGCTGCGTCTCACGCAGCCTGTCCTCCTTTTGTTTCGCCTCAGCCGCTAGCTTTGCCTGTTCCATTTCTTCCCTTGTAAGATGAGCTATCGAAAAGGGATCCGCCAGCTTCTCATCCATATTTGCCTTTTCC
>DOYB01000107.1 GCA_003518745.1 Selenomonas sp.
AGAAGCTTTTTACATATTCATATCATGTCTCTGTATTTCTTTGAGGCTCTTTATCACAGAGAAAGAAAAAAATTTTGATATTTCAAGATTTTATGAAGGAGAAAAAAGATAAATGTAGAAAGAATATAGCTAGATATGTTATGAGGAAATGAGGCAATGCAGATTTTAACAGCATTGCTTTGTTTACGAAAAAAGCAGATATCCAGGGGGGATTTGTATGAGAAAGACAGAATGCTTGGCAATGATTTTGGCAGGCGGGCAAGGCAGCCGTCTCAAAGCTTTGACGAAAAACATCGCGAAGCCGGCGGTTCCCTTCGGTGGGAAATACCGCATTATCGACTTCCCACTAAGTAATTGCTCGAATTCGGGTATAGAGAAGGTGGGCGTGCTTACCCAGTACCGTCCTTTGGAGCTCCACAACTACCTTGGTTCCGGCAGCGCATGGGATCTTGACCGTAACGGCGGCGGAGTGTTCATTCTGCCACCATACGCCAGAGAGAAGGGAGCTGATTGGTACAGAGGCACTGCGGATGCTATTTACCAGAACATGAATTTTATCGATCTCACAGATCCGGAATACGTGCTGATTCTGTCAGGCGACCATATTTATACAATGGACTATTCCTGGATGCTGGAATCACATAAGATGAACAAGGCTGATGCCACTATTGGCGTTTTCGAAGTACCCTGGGACGAAGCGCCTCGTTTCGGTATCATGAATACGGATAAGTCCACGGGACGTATAATCGAGTTTGAGGAGAAACCCCCGCAGCCTAAGAGCAATCTGGCGTCCATGGGCATTTATATTTTCTCTAAGGATTTCCTCAAGAAGTATCTGGAAGATGATGCAACTAATGATAATTCCAGCCATGACTTCGGCAAGGATCTGATTCCCAAGATGCTTGACGACGGTGCGCGGTTGTTTTCCTATGCCTTTGACGGTTATTGGAAGGATGTGGGAACCATAGAGAGCCTCTGGCAGGCAAATATGGATCTTCTGCAGGATGAGCCACCCTTTGAGATAAATGGAGACTGGAAGATCTATTCCTCGAATTCCTCCATGCCGCCTCACTATGTTGGGCCGGATGCCAAAGTGAATCGCTCCATGATAACCGAAGGCTCTATGATTCTGGGCGAAGTAGAGCACTCCATAATCTTCCCCGGTGTCCGCGTCGGCAAGGGAGCGAAGGTCACTAATTCGGTACTGCTTCCATATACGACCGTAGGTGCCAATGCTGTGGTTGACCACGCAATCATCGCGCAGAATGTCAATATCACGGCAGGGGCAAGTGTTGTCGGCACGCCAGGTGCCATCAGTGTTGTGGCTGAGGGCGAGACCGTGTACCCGGCAGAGGATGGAGAAGGTCAGGTCGGTTGATTGGGAATAGAGGAAATGGGGTGTAACAATTGAAAAGAGTAATGGGGATTGTAAATCTTCAAGAAAATAACAGCTTCATCCGGGAATTGACAGACGCCCGTGCGGTTGAATCGCTGCCTTTTGCGGGACGTTACCGCATGCTGGATTTTGCCCTTTCAAGCATGGTGAATTCCGGAATAATCAATGTGGGTATCATGCTGCCGGACTATTCCCGTTCAGTGCTTGACCATATCCGTTCCGGTAAGGATTGGGATTTGGCCAGAAGGCATGATGGCCTTTACTATCTGCCGGCGGCTCTTCCGAAGGACGATTCACGTCCGGGAGATTTGAAAAACTTCTACTTCAATCTTGATTTCATAGAGCACAATAATCCCGGCAAGAAGTACGTTCTGCTTGCGAGGGGCAGTTTCGTTTACAATATGGACTTCTCCAGCATACTGCGCTTCCACCAGAATACCGGTGCGGACATCACCATGGTTTATCACAAGATGAAGTCCGAGTCAGCAGGCAAGAACGTGGTTCTTGAAGTAGCGGAGAATGGCCTTGTTACGGATATTTCCGAGAAGCCTGCCATTTATGATGGTTCCAAGGTTTCCATGAGCATATACCTCATGGAGAAGAGTACCTTCATAGACATGGTAAGGAACACCTATGAGCATGGCGGTCAGGATCTGCTGCTGGACGGCGTGATACGAAGAGCCAGCAAGTATAAGATTTATGCCTTCGAGCATACCGGTTATATGGCTCATATAGACTCCACCGCGGCATACTACAAGGCCAGCATGGACATCCTCCAGCCGGATAACTGGGAGGCCTTGTTTATGGGCGCTCATCCGGTGTATACGAAGGTCAAGGATGAGGTACCGGTGCAGTATAAGGAAACTGCTGTTGTGAAGAATTCCTTGGTTGCCAATGGCTGCATTGTCCGCGGCGAGGTGGAGAACAGTGTTCTCTTCCGCGGCGTAAGAGTGGGCAAGGGAGCCAGAATCAAGAACAGCATCATAATGCAGCGCTGCGAGATTCGCGATGGCGCCCTCATTGAAAATGTCATCTGCGACAAGAATGTGGTCATTACAAAGGATAAGTGGTTGAAGGGAGCGGAGAATTATCCGCTGATCGTCGGAAAGAACGTTGTGATTTGATATCCTGAGGAATGGGGAATTCCGATGGATTGATGATTCCCAAGTACATTGGGGCCGAATTTATTGGCTGATGATGTACTAGCCAACGTGTCCAGCAGCATAGGAAAGTTAGGAGCTGCACAGTGCGGCTCCTTCTACTGGATAAAGGAGTGTTTTACTTGGCAAAAGAAAAGAAAGAAAAAAAGAGCAACAAGGAGTATGAGAAGCTTAAGGAAAATTTGAAGTCTCGCTTCGTTAATTCTGCTCATATCATGTTTGGCCGGGATATTCAGGAACTCCCGATGAGCGAGATATACAAGACGGTGGCTGCTGTTGCGAAACAGATTATCACAGAAAACTGGATTAAGACAAACAAGGCATATATGGATCGCGAGGAGAAGCAGGTTTACTATTTCTCAATCGAGTTCCTGCTGGGTCGCCTGCTGAAGTCAAACCTGATCAACCTTGGTATCGTGGACGCGGTTTCCGAGGTTCTTGAGGAACTGGACCTGAATATCAATGATGCCATCGAAGAAGAGCCCGATGCGGGTCTCGGAAATGGTGGTCTTGGTCGTTTGGCTGCCTGCTTCATTGACTCTATGGCAGCTCATCGTCTGCCGGGTCACGGCTGCAGTATCCGTTATCAGTATGGCCTGTTTGAACAGAAGATTATTAACGGCAACCAGGTTGAGATTCCTGATAACTGGCTTAAGGATGGTTTTGCTTGGGAGTATCGCAAGCCGGACAAGGCAATCGATGTAAAATTCAATGGCCATGCCTATATGAAGGAAATGGAAGATGGCACCCTTAAGCTGGTTCATGAGAATGCCATGATCGTTATGGCAGTGCCATATGATGTGCCGGTGGTGGGGTACCACAACAATACCGTGAACACCCTTCGCCTTTGGAACGCGGAAGTCAATCGCGATTTCTCTGATTATGGACTTTTGACACAGGATCAGATTCGCGCTAGGAATGACTATCGTAATTTCGTTGAGAGTATTACTACATCTCTCTATCCGGATGATAGCTCCTACGAAGGTCGGCGCATGCGTCTGATTCAAGAGTACTTCCTGGTTTCCGCGGGTACCCAGAGTATCGTCCGCCACTACAAGCTGGCCGGCATGGATATCCATGATTTTGCTCAGAAGATAGCAATCCACATCAATGATACGCACCCTGCCCTCTGCGTGGCGGAGCTTATGCGTATCCTGGTGGATGAAGAAGGCTTGGAGTGGAATGAGGCATGGGCAATCGTAAAGTACACCATTGCCTATACCAATCATACAATCATGCCTGAGGCGCTTGAAAAGTGGCCTGTGGATATGTTCAAGGAGCTCCTGCCCCGTATCTACATGATCATTGAGGAAATCAACCGCAGGCATCTTGAGGAAGTTCGTCTGCGCTATCCCAAGAATGAAGACAAGGTTCGCGCCCTCTCAATTATTGAGGCCGGAGAGGTGCATATGGCACGTCTTTCAATCGTTGGCAGTCACAGCGTAAACGGTGTTGCCAAGATTCATTCCGATATCCTCAAGTCAACGACACTTCATGATTTCTATGAATACAGTCCAAAGATGTTCAACAATAAGACCAACGGCATTACCCATCGCCGCTGGCTTATGGGCTCCAATAGGGAGTTGGCGGAGCTTATCGATGACACAATCGGCAGCCGCCGTTGGCACCGCTATCCGGAGCAGCTTGATGTTTTGAACGACTTGGCAGTGGATGATAAATCCTTCCTTTCCGAGCTTGGGAAGATCAAGAGACTTCGCAAGGCGGATTTGGCAGAGTATATCAAGAAGCACAATGGCACAGTGTTGGATCCCGATACCATTTTCGATATTCAGGTAAAGCGAATCCATTCCTATAAGCGGCAGCTCATGAATATACTCCACATCATGTACCAGTACCACCGCTTGAAGACGGATCCCAACTATGACATACTGCCTAAGACCTATTTCTTTGGCGGCAAGGCGGCACCGGGCTACTATATCGCAAAGGAAACCATCCGTCTGATTAATGCCGTGGCAAACAGGGTCAACAACGATGCCTCTATCCATGACAAGCTCAAAGTTGTGTTTATTGAAAACTTTGGTGTTTCCATTGGTGAGATAGTATATCCTGCAGCAGATGTCAGTGAGCAGATTTCTACAGCCTCCAAGGAGGCTTCCGGTACAGGCAACATGAAGTTCATGATGAACGGAGCCATAACCTTGGGCACCCTCGACGGAGCCAATGTTGAGATCCGCGAAGCTGTTGGTGATGAGCACTGCGTTATCTTCGGCTTGAAGGCCGACGAGGTACTCCATTACTATGCTACAGGCGAATACTCCGCGTGGAATGAGTACAATACCAATGAGAAGGTTCGTACGGTCATGAATCAATTGACTGACGGAACATACGGCAACTTCCAGTCGCTGTTTGATTACTTCCTCCATGCGAATGATGAATTCTTCATACTGAAGGATTTCAACGCGTATGCGGACGCTCATGAAGAGATTCAGCGTCGCTATAAGGACAAATTCCAGTGGCTGAAGTCGGCAGCAATGAATATCGCCAATTCGGGCAGGTTCTCCTCTGACCGCACGATTGACGAGTATGCTAATGAAATCTGGCAGGTTAAGCCTGTGCTTATCGGCTGATTGTAACGGGTCTCCGGGCAGGGCGCCTGCCCGGAGGCTTGCCGGGAATTCAAGATGGTTCCGAAGGGAAAAAGGAGGATTTTGTACGTGAAAACATCAAATCTGGGAGAGTACGATTTGTATTTGTTTCACCAGGGAACAAATTATCACGCCTATGAGATGCTGGGTGCACATTTCGTAGAGCAGGACGGCAAGAAAGGCGTACGGTTTGCAGTCTGGGCACCACATGCAAAATCCATCAGTGTAGTGGGCGATTTTAACGGTTGGGACACTCGCGTAAATGCTATGCTGCGCTGTGACGACGGTGAGGTTTGGTGGGCGTTTATCGAAGGGCTGAAACCCGGAGATTTGTATAAGTATGCCATTGAGCCTCAATGGGGCGGTCCGCATATCATGAAGGCAGATCCCTACGGCTTCTACGCGGAGAAGAAACCTGATACAGCTTCCCGGCTTTATGAGTTAGGAAACTACAAGTGGTCGGACGGCGAGTGGATGGAGAAAAAGAAGAAGGAATCCTCTTATTCGCGTCCAATGCTGACCTATGAGGTGCACGCGGGCTCTTGGAAGCGCAACCCCGAGGGTGAGTATCTTACCTACCGTGAGCTGGCGGATCAGCTCATAAGCTATGTGAAGGAGATGAACTATACTCATATTGAGTTTATGCCCCTTTGCGAGCATCCCTTTGATGGCTCTTGGGGCTATCAGATTACGGGATACTATGCCGTGACCAGTCGTTACGGTGAGCCTGATGATTTCCGCTACCTTGTAGATACAGCCCATAAAAACGGTATCGGTGTCATAATGGACTGGGTACCCGGACATTTCTGCAAGGACGATCAGGGTCTAAGGGAGTTTGACGGAAAGACACTGTATGAGTCGGATAATCCTCAGCTTTCAGACAATAAGGGATGGGGCACCATTAATTTCGACTATGGGCGTACTGAGGTGCAGAGCTTCCTGATTTCCAACGCTCTCTTCTGGTTCGAGGAGTACCATATCGACGGACTTCGGATTGATGGTGTGGCAAACATGCTTTATCTGGATTTCGGAAGGGAAGAGGGTGAATGGACTCCCAATAAATACGGGGATACAGGGAATCTGGAGGCCATGGACTTCTTGAAGAAGCTCAACGAAACAGTCTTCAAGTACAATCCGCAGGCATTGATGATAGCGGAGGAGTCAACGGCGTGGCCCCTTATCTCAAAGCCGGTGTACATGGGTGGAATGGGTTTCAACTACAAGTGGAACATGGGTTGGATGAACGACATGCTCAAGTATGTAAGTCTTGACCCTGTTTATCGCAAGTGGAATCACGACAAGGTGACTTTCTCATTCATGTATGCGTTCTCGGAAAATTTTGTACTGCCCCTGTCCCATGATGAAGTGGTTCACGGCAAATGCTCACTTCTAAGCAAGATGCCGGGAGCTCCGGATCAGTGGCGTCAGTTTGCCGGACTTCGCACGTTCTTTGCCTACTGGATGGCCCATCCGGGCAAGAAACTCCTATTTATGGGAGGAGAGTTCGGTCAGTACATCGAGTGGAACTATGAAGATAGTCTTGACTGGCATTTGCCAAGGGAATATCCAATGCACAGCAAACTTCTGGAGTATTCCAAGGCATTGAATAGGTTCTATTGCGATCATAAGGCTTTGTGGCAGGTGGATTTCGATTGGAATGGTTTCCAGTGGATTGACTGCGATGACAATGAGAACAGCATTGTCTCCTTCGTCCGAAAGGCGGAGGATGGAAGTGATTATGTGATCGCGGTCTGTAATTTCACTCCGGAATCTCATACCGGATATCGTATCGGAGTGCCGGAAAAGGGCAGCTATCGTGAGGTATTCAACAGCGATTTGGAAATTTACGGCGGTAGTAATGTTAAGAACGAGGGAGATATCTCCAGCGAGGATGTTGTATGGCATAATCGGGAGCAGTCTATCGTTATTACAGTACCGCCATTGGCTACGGTGTATTTCAGGCGCAGTGATTTAGCCGACGCGGATGAAGGAACCAAGCCCGCGGCAAAGAAGACGGCTCGTAGGAAGACGGCTTCTGAACAGGTGAGCAAGGAAGCTGTCGAAGAACCTAAGAAGACGGTGAAGCGGCGAACTGCCGCAAAGGCCTCTGATAAAACAGCGGCTGAAACCAAGGTGACGGCTGCAAAGAAAACATCGACAGCCGCAAAGAAGCCGGCTGCGGGGAAGACCACAGCCACAACGAAAAAGACCGCTGCTGAGAAGAAAACAGCCGCAGGAACCGGAAAGACCGCGACTGCCAAGAAAAGTAGTACCGGGGTGAAAAAAACCGCGACAGCAAAGCGGACCACGAGAAAGACAAAGGAATAGACGCCTAAAAGGCGGGATACATTGAGCAAGAGGCCCGGACAGGAGGGCAACATATCCTGGCGGGAATTATTTAAGAAATATGATAATTGGAAGCCAATAAGGAGGATATGAAACTATGAAGGTTCTGTATGTAGCATCTGAAGCTGTTCCATTCGCGAAAACAGGAGGGTTGGCGGATGTTGCGGGCACCCTTCCCAAGGCATTGAAGGAACAGGGAATCGATGTGCGCGTTATTATGCCGAAGTTCAGTGCGATTTCAGAGGAGTATCGCAACAACATGCGGCATGTTTATGACGGCACATTAAATGTAGCATGGCGTGAAAAGTTTGTTGGAATAGATGAGTATGTGCTGGATGGTGTCACTTATTACTTCGTAGACAATCAGGATTACTTCAACAGGGAAGGCTTCTATGGCTACGATGATGATGCCGAGCGTTTTTCTTTCTTCTGCCGTGCAGTCCTCAACATGCTTCCTGCCATTGATTTCTGGCCGGATATAATACATACCAATGACTGGCATGCCGGTCTGGTCAATGTATTCCTGAAGTTGGAGCACATGGGAGATGAGCGCTATCAGAATATACGCACCATCTATACCATTCATAATCTGAAGTATCAGGGAGTATTCCCCAAGGATGTCATGAGCGATGTCCTTGGACTTGACTGGAAGTATTTCAATAATGGTGATTTGGAATTCTATGATGCCGTGAACTTCATGAAGGGCGGCATAATCTATTCGGATTTCGTTTCCACAGTGAGCCGTACTTATGCTCAGGAAATCCAGTATGAGTATTTCGGGGAGCATTTGGATGGACTTCTTCGCAGCAGGAAGGACGACTTGTTTGGCATAGTGAACGGTATCGACTATGATGTCTACAATCCTGCGACGGATCCATACCTGTTCGCAAACTATGACAAGACAGACAGCTTTAACAGCTTTGAGCGCAAGTGCGACAACAAGGTAAAACTGCAGGAACTGTTGGGACTGCCGCGTGGACGTAAGATTCCTATGGTTGCGATGGTCAGTCGTCTTGTGGCTCCAAAGGGAATTGATCTGATTGTTCGCATGATGGATGAACTCCTGCAGCATGAAGACTTCCAGTTCGTCCTTCTGGGAACCGGTGACAAGGTTTACGAGGATTGGTTCAAGGGGTTGGCATGGCGCTATCCCAGCAAGGTGTCCGTGAACATCCGCTTCTCCAACGAATTGGCGCAGCGCATCTATGCTTCCTCGGATATCTTCCTCATGCCGTCCAACTATGAGCCATGCGGTATCGGCCAGCTCATCGCTATGCGCTACGGTTCGGTTCCGGTGGTACGCGAGACCGGCGGCCTCAAGGATACGGTTCAGCAGTATGATAAGTACGAGAATAAGGGTAACGGGTTCGTATTCTCCAACTACAATGCCCATGAGATGATGTATTCCTTGAAGCGTGCCCTCAGCACCTATGGAAACTTTGAGATTTGGATTAAGATTGAGTCCAATGCCATGAATACGGACTATAGTTGGAAGGAATCGGCAAAAGAGTACAAGGAGCTGTATGAAAAGCTGATGTCGCGTTAATCGCGTTTTGTCGGTGGCCCGGCGAAGATTCCTTCGCCGGGTTTTCTATTTTGGGAAAGGAGTTGAGATTGCGTCATGGAAAGAGGTCAGGCAGAACATAATTCCCGAAATGCATATTATCGTTCCCAGACTGGAGCCGTGGAGGCAGGCAGCAGTATAAGGTTGGGAATCCGTATCAGCGGGGATGTTTCCGTGCAGCACGCTCTCCTTCGACTTTGGTCAGAAGGTACCGGGGAACAGATAGTGTCCCTTGTCACAAATGATAAAGAGGACTCGGAAACGCGTTATTATAGCGCCGAGGCTGCCATGCCGAAGGACGGTTGTTTGGTCTGGTACTATTTTATTATTGTGTCAGACCGTGGTACATGGTATTATGGTAACAATGCTTCGGGGCTCGGGGGATTAGGCGAGCTTTATAACAGGGTACCTCCATCCTTTCAGATTACCGTGTACAGCAAGGGCGCAAAAACTCCGGATTGGTTCAAGAACTCAGTAATGTACCATATTTATCCGGATCGTTTTTTCCGCAAGGGATCAGGCCATGTGGAGAAGCCCGGAGCGCTGATGCACACGGTTTGGAAGGATATGCCCTTTTACGCGAGGGATACTGTCACTAAGGAAATCGTTGCCTATGATTTCTACGGGGGCAATCTCAAGGGAATAGAAAGCAAGCTGGACTATCTCAAGGGCTTGGGCATTTCAGTAATCTATCTGACCCCGATTTTTGAAGCAGAAAGCAGCCATCGCTACGACACAGGGGACTACCACAAGATAGATCCAATGCTTGGAACCGAAGAGGACTTCCGCCATTTGGTAGAAAAGGCCAAGGAAAAAGGCATTCGCATAATCCTGGACGGCGTATTCAGTCATACGGGCAGCAATAGTGTGTACTTCAATAAAAAGGATGCTTACGATTCAGTGGGGGCCTGCCAGTCTAAGACATCGCCATATTACGAGTGGTATAACTTTCGGGATTATCCTTTGGAATACGACTGTTGGTGGAATCGTCCCAACATGCCCAATGTCAAGGAAACCACACATTCATACCTTAAATTTATCCTCAAGGGAAAGAGTAGCGTAATTCACCATTGGATGAATGAGGGGGTAGCAGGCTGGAGACTGAATGTCATTGATGAGCTGAGGGAGGAATTTACCCACGAGCTGTACAAAGAAGTCAAAAAGCTGGACCCGGAAGCCGTTCTGATTGGCGAGGTTTGGGAGGATGCATCCCATAAGGTCAGCTATGAGAAACAGCGTACATACCTATGCGGTAAGGAAATTGACTCCGCAATGAACTACCCCTTTAGGGAAAATATTATAAATTTCCTGACGGGTAAGATTGACGGCAATTTATGCATGGAAAGGCTGGAAAGCCTTAGGGAGAATTATCCTAAGGAAAATTTCTATGCCATGATGAATCTCATTGGAAGTCATGACGTGTATCGTGCTGCCACTGTTTTGGGTGAGGCACCGGCGGCCGAAGGAATGACAGAGTCGGCCAGAGGGCGGTTCAGATTAGATGAGAAGCATGCAAAGCTTGCGGCTGACCGTCTCATGCTAGCGGTGCTTTGCCAGATGACATATCCCGGAGTCCCCAGCGTCTATTATGGCGATGAGATTGCCATGGAAGGCTATGAGAATCCCTTCAATCGCGGGCCATACGAGTGGGATAGTGGGAACAGGGAGCTTCAGGATTGGCATAAGAAGCTCATCAAGGAACGAAACGAAAATCCCGTGCTTCGTACAGGTGAAATTCTGCCGCTTCATGGAGGGCAGGATATACTGGCTTATGCCCGTGTCATCAGGGAGGGCAAGGATGTTTTCGGTAAGGAGGCCGCTTCGGGCTGCTATATAGTTGCCATGAATAGGTCTGTTACCGAGGAAATCGATGCGTCCTTCGACGTTAGGGATTTTGCCGAGGGAAGCTTTGTTTCCGCTTTTGATGGAAAACAGGTTTATCCGGTGTCAAGGGGACATGTGTCTGTAAAGTTGAAGCCTCTTTCGGGAGTCCTGCTGAAGCTTGCCGAGCAGAAATCCGAATATGAAAGGCAAGCGGGAATCCTGCTGCATCCCACATCTCTGCCGTCGAAGTATGGAATAGGCGATTTGGGTGAGGAAGCATACCGTTTTGTGGATTATCTTGAAGCGGCCGGTCAAAGTGTCTGGCAGATTCTGCCTTTAGGACCTGTAGGCTTTGGTTATTCTCCCTATCAGTCGGTTTCGGCATTCGCGTCGGAGCCCTTGATGATTTCCCTTGAGGGGCTTGTTGATTCAGGTTGGCTGGATTCAGCTGAGCTGAAGGGCTTTAAAGGAATGGCCTGTTCTGACACCGCGGATTTTGAGAGTGCTAAAAGCTTCAAGTCACGGTGCTTCCACAAGGCATATGAGGTCTTTGCGAAAAATGCCTCAAAGGATTCGGATTATCAGGAATTCTGCAATAGGGAAGCCTCATGGCTGGATGATTATGCCCTGTTTATGGCAATCAAGCATGAGCGTGGCGGAGAAGGCTGGACAGATTGGCCGAAGCCGGTGAAGTCCCGTGACCCCAAAACCTTGAAGGAGCTTAGGAAGAGCCTTGCGGAGCGTATAGGCTATGAGAAATTCCTCCAATATGTGTTTGACAGCCAGTGGCAAAAGCTCCATGACTATGCAAAGGAAAAGGGAATATCAATATTGGGCGACATGCCCATATTCATATCCGCGGACAGCGCGGATGCCTGGGCTAACCAATCCCTGTTCCAGCTTAATGGAGATGGCACGCCCAGCAAGGTAGCCGGAGTGCCGCCGGATTATTTCAGCGCCACCGGTCAGCTTTGGGGCAATCCCCAGTATGATTGGAAGGCTATGGAAAAGGAGAAGTACACCTGGTGGAAGGGACGTTTCCGCAAGCTCTACGAGCTGGTGGATATCGTTCGGATCGACCATTTCCGTGGATTTGAATCCTACTGGGAGGTCGATGGGAAGGCAGAAACGGCTATAGAAGGACGTTGGGTTCCGGGGCCGGGAAAGGCCTTCTTCGACCAAGTGGCTAAAGCCCTTGGAAATCTTCCTATTGTGGCAGAGGATCTGGGGATAATTACGGATGAGGTTGAGGAACTCAGGGATGCTTGCGGCTTCCCCGGCATGAAGGTACTGCATTTCACCCTTTATCCCAATGAGGAGGGGCGTATGGGCTTTATCACGCCTGAGAACAGCGTAGTCTACACAGGAACCCACGATAACAATACAACAGTAGGATGGTATGAACAGGATCTGGATGATGCCAGCAGGTTCGCCATAGCCAGACTACTGGGAGTGGAGTCTGGCAATGCGGAGGAGGTCTGCGGCCGGCTGGTGGAGTACGCATACGCTTCAAATTCCAAGCTGGCTGTAATACCCATGCAGGATGTTCTTGGACTGGATCAGGACAGCCGTATGAATAAGCCCGGTACGGTCGGAACGAATTGGTCCTGGAGGCTGTTGCCGGATTATCAAAAGAATGCGAAGGCTGACCGGCTTTTAGCATTGTGCAGAAAATATAACAGAAAGGGGAAGCTGTCATAGATGGGAACCTATACCTTCGTCGTTGAAAAGACTTGTCCCATTTGTGGAAAATCAACCCGTGTTGTAAAGACGAAATCCCGTCTCATTATCGTTAAGACAGATGAGGACTACTGCGTTCACTACAAGGACTTTAATCCTTATTACTATAAGATATGGTTCTGTGAGCACTGCGGATTTGCGGCCGATGAGAAGACTTTTCTGGCAAAGATGCCGGAACGCCAAAAGGAAAAGATTATGGCTTTCATGAATGGGCGCAACCTGTCCATGGAGTTCACGGAGGAAAGGGGATTGCCTGAGGCGGTGGCTTCATACCGCCTTGCCATCTTCTATATGGAGCTGATAGACGCGCCCTTTTCAAAGAGAGCAAGTCTTCATCTGGGACTGGCTTGGGTATACAGGCTTGCCGGTGATGCCGAGAATGAATTGGAATTCATGCAGAAGGCCGCGGAGTATTTCGACAGGTCCATAATGACGGAACATTATCCTGTTGGTAATTTGACTGATACAGGCGCGATTTATCTGGTGGGGGCCTTATACTATCGGATGGAGGATTTTGAAAAATGTGCCCAGTATCTTTCGAGGATTATCGGAAATCAGGAAATACGCCAGCTGGAGCCGAGGGTTTACGACAAGGCCCGTGATTTGTGGGCAGATGTACGCGCCAAGCGTGCAGAAGGGGCAAAGGACAAAAAAGATTCAAAGTAGGCAAAATAAGTTCATCTGCGCCCTGAAGGATTGGGTTTTCAAAGTAAGAGGAATACTAATAGGAAAGGGATATGACTTGAACAATATGTGGAAAATCGCGGGCATTGTCTGCTGCATGCTGATTGTTGCAGCGCCCCTGGGAGAGAGCAAGAAGAAGGCGCCCGAACCGCCCTGCATTATTTACGTGCCTCATGACAACCGTCCTATTTCTGAGAAGCAGACGGCAGAGGTGGTGCGCAAGCTGGGATACAAGGTGCTGATTCCACCGGATAATCTTTTGGGAGGCCGTGATGATTTAGGACACCCCGATGCCCTGTGGAAGTGGCTATACGCAAATGCCAAGACTGCTGATGCGGCGGTGATATCTTCTGATTCAATGCTATATGGAAGCCTCGTGGGTTCACGCAAACACAGCTACAAGGTGCAGGAGGTTGGAAAGAGGGTAGATAATTTCCGCGAGTTTCGGAAGAAATTCCCCAAACTTCCCCTGTATGCATTCGGGTCTATTATGCGCACACCCAGGAACGGGGCAGCCTCTGGATATGGAGAGCCTTCATATTATCTAGCCTATGGTGAGGATATCTTCCGCTATACCGGATTGAAGGACAAGCAGGAAGTGGAAGGCCTTACATATCGTGAGAAAAAGGAGCAGGCCTTTCTGGAGAAGCTGATACCTAAGGCTGATATGCAGGATTGGATGGGGCGCAGGAATAAAAATTTTGAGTCCAACAAGAAGCTTATGGATCTTGTGAGGAAGAATACCTTCAATTACTTCATCATAGGCAGGGACGACAATGCCCCGTATTCCCAGACACATATGGAAGGGCGGAAGCTAGCTGATTATGGGAAGGATTTGGATGATTCCCGCTATATAAACATGGCAGGAATCGATGAAGTTGGTATGCTGCTGCTTGCCCGTGCAGTAAATGAGATGCAGAAGACAACTCCGTATGTGTTCGTGCGATACAACTGGGGCAGGGGGCCGTATACCATACCGGCTTATTCTGATGAAACCCTCAGCGCATCGGTGGACAAGGCTATTACAGCATCAGGTGGATTACAGACACTGTCTCCGGAGAACGCGAATCTGTTGTTGACGGTCAACTCCAATCCAAGCGGAAAGACATTTGAGGGGGCAGGTTGGGCCAACGATGGAAACGCCCGGGAAGGCACAGTATATTTCGTAGATGTAGTAGAGGGATACCTCAACAAGGGCTATCCGGTAGGCATTGCGGACGTAGCCTTCGCGAATGGCGCTGATAATGCCTTGATGGAGGAACTCAGGAAGCGGAACCTGCTTTTTAAATTGCAGACCTACTCCGGATGGAATACACCCACAAACAGCACCGGCTTTGCAATAGGTGAGGGAGTGCTCACCTATAAGATGGCACGCAAGGATATTGATGATCTGTTGCTGACCCGCTATCTGGATGATTGGGCATATCAGGCCAATGTGCGAAATGCTATGGCAAGGCAACTGTCCTGGCTTAGGGGAGACGGAGTGTACGGCAGTCTAAATGAGAAGCGAGAAGCGGTAATGGAGCGTACCAACCGTATGCTCAGAAGATTCCTGGATACTAATTTTCCCAACATGGAATCACTGAAGGAGACTGAAGTCACCTTCCCGTGGAACCGTATGTTCGAGTCTGATATCAAATACGGCTCTCAGGCAAGTCAGTGAAATGAAGAAAAGGCTCTGCGTTCCTTCGCAGAGCCTTTTAAATATGAAAGAAGTTCATCAT
>DOYB01000080.1 GCA_003518745.1 Selenomonas sp.
GAGGCAAGCCCTCCCTTTTCCATGAGCCGGGCGAAGACCGCGCCAAAGAGGAACACGGGGTAATAGGTTTTTGTGTATTCTGCCAGACGGGTCATGTATAGCTCGCTGTAGACAGGAAGAATGCCGAATTCACTGAATATGGCAGCCAGTACGGCAAAGAAAGGTGCTATCAGTATTATGGACCAGCCACGATAGGCAAAAAACATCAGCCCCAGAATACCGACACCTATACAAAATGTTTCCAAAACGCACGCTCCTTTCAAAAATGAATGACATAGAAGATATTATTGCAATATATTTTTTCCATCAAGAATGGCTTCCACAAGAGTATCCCCTTCGTATCTGAGCTTCAGGGAAAAATGGGGATGATTTTCCTCCAGTAACCGGAAAAAGATTTTGTCACCCTCCCAAATAGGCAGAGAGCAGACCTTTTCCTTGTCTATCCACTCCAGCGTTCCTTCACGGCATTCCCCGAGATTTCCTTCGTAGCCATCTGAAGTATACAGGAACATGTATTCCGTCTGCCATTTGTCCGAAATGAAGGTAATGATGCCACGCTGCCGGTATTTTGTGAGAGTGAGGCCGGTTTCCTCCTTTGCCTCACGAAGGAGACATTCTTCCGGACTCTCATCTCTTTCGAAATGCCCCCCGATGCCGACCCATTTGTCCTTATTGATATCATTTTCCTTCTTGACCCTGTGCATCATAAGGTACTTGCCGTCCTTTTCTATGTAACAAAGAGTCGTAAGATTGCTGTCAGGCATATTAGCTTCCTTTCAATAGGCGTGAAGATTGGTATCGATAGTAGGTCCTGCTCTAGTGTATCCAATCTCAATGGAAAATATAGTGCCATTTTAGCACATCGGTGACTGCTGTACAACGAAGGATTTCTTTTGATTTGTGAAATGGATATGAAATAATTATGAAACAAAGGTGAAAAGCGTCACTGAAGACTTGAAAATTTTATGAAAATAAGGTATCATAAAAGGACAAATATATGAAGGAAATTATCGGAAGTGAGGAACTGGCAATAAATAGATTTTAAGATAGGGCGCAGGATAAATATCCGTTCTAAAATTTATTTATGAACAGTTTCTAAGGAAGCGGGGTGTCGTGATGGGCGTTGCGGGCATTTCGGGTGGAGGCTTTATACCGAACCCGGTGAAACACAAGGTTTCGATTAATAATACAAACAATGAGATACAGGCTGTGGGCAAGCAGAGCATGAGCACGATAGCCAAGGTCGGTAACGATAGATCAAGGGTGTCGAATTTTGGTACTGAGACCAAGATTGGTTCGAGCCGTGTATCTAAGGGAAATATTTCGGCAATTCGGCTTAGCGAAGCCAGCATGTCCAGAGCGACAGATAAGCTGAATTCCGTGGCGGGAGTTTCCAACTTCGGCACTGAGACCAGGATAGGCTCAAGCCGTGTGTACAAGGGAAATATGCAGGCCTTGAATCTCAGTAAGGCCAGCATGTCCAGGGCCACGGATAAGCTTGATTCCGTAGCGGGGGTTTCCAATTTTGGGACGGAAACCAGAATTGGCACCAGCCGTGTGTACAAGGGAAATATGCAGGCGCTGGATTTCAGTAAAGCCAGTATGTCCAGGGCCGCGGATAAGCTTGATTCCGTGGCGGGGGTTTCTAATTTCGGGACGGAAACCAGAATTGGCACCAGCCGTGTGTATAAGGGAAATATGCAGGCATTGGATCTCAGTAAAGCCAGTATGTCCAGGGCCGCGGATAAGCTTGATTCCATAGAGGGAGGCTCCAATTTCGGCACGGAGACCAAAATCGGAACCGGCCGTGTTTACAGGGGCAACATGGATGCATTGGAGCACAGCAAGCGGAGCATGTCAGCCATAACCCAGAAGGCTAATGCCAGCTACAAGCAGATGCTGGCCAGTCAGGCTCCTAATTCGGGCATAAGCGCGTAAGATGATTTCGGAATGAGGGACGTACAGTTAAGATGTACGTCCTTTTGATTTTTGACTTTTTGACTTTTATTTTTAAATACCTATTGACTTTTTGCCTTATTCAAGGTATTATCATGATTAGAACTTAGCACTCAACATTACAGAGTGCTAACACCGAGAATAGGTCAAATGTTTTGAAGGCTTTCTCAAGGGGGGATGCGAATGCTGGACGAACGGAAACGGCGTGTACTGCAGGCAGTCATAGATGACTATATCGCATCGGCTGAACCTGTGGGATCTCGGACCCTTGCGAGGAAGTACGATCTCGGTGTGAGTCCCGCGACAATACGTAATGAGATGGCAGATTTGGAAATGCTTGGCTATCTGGAGCATATCCACACCTCCTCCGGACGTATTCCCTCCTCCAAGGGGTATCGTTTCTATGTGAATGGGCTTATTCCTCCAAAACCGGTGAGTGACGAGGAAAAGGCTCTTATCGACCGATGGTATAAGTCCCGGGTGAAGCGCATTGAGGAGGTCTTTCAGGAAACGGCGAGGCTGATTTCCAGAATGACCAGGAATGTTTCATTCGTGCTGGCTCCCCAGATTTCGCGGGCGGCTTTCCGATGCCTTCAGTTCCTGCCATTGGATGATCATCGTGTGATTACCGTGCTGATGACGGACGCGGGCTTCGTGGAAAACAAGATACTGGAGATGCCCGATGGAGCCTCCTTTGAGGATTTCCAACGCATGGCGAAGGTAATCAACAAGGTGTTGGCGGGGCAGACACTCAAGTCTATAGAACAGAAAGCCCTGCAGCGCATTGAGGACGAAATAAACGACAGCGGTCTTTATGAGTCGGCGCTTGAGGTAATTCAGCGGGCACTTGATTCGGAAAAACGGGAACGGCTTTATCTGGGCGGCACTACTGCAATGCTGGAGCAGCCTGAGTTCCACGATGTTGAGAAGGTCAAGGACATACTGCTTATGCTTGAGGAGGAGGAGCTCATAAAGGACATACTCCACGCTCACATGGGGGATGGCCTGGAGGTAACCATTGGCCAGGAAAATGAGAATAACCGCATTCAGGATTGCAGCATTATAACCGCGACATATCATTTGGAGGGAGAACTGCTGGGAACCATAGCAGTTCTGGGCCCCACCCGGATGGAATACGCGAAGGCAATGTCAATTCTGGAGTACATGAACGCGAATCTGGCGGGGGTTGTTCGCAGGTATAGCTGGTAACCAAAAATACTTCTTTGAAAGAGGTGAAGGATTTGCCATCATTTATGAAGGATGAATTGAAGAAAAAGGATAGGCAAAGATTCGAGGACATGCAGAAAGAGATTGCCGATGTAATCAACAACAAGGCAGACGAAGAGGAGAATCAGGCCGAGGAAGAGGCAGAACAGAGCCCCTACGCGGCAGACAACGGTGAAAGCCAGCAGCCGGAGGTTGACGTAAAGAATGTCGATGAACTGGAGGCTGAAATCACTAAACTGCAGGAGGCTGTGGCCGCTGAGAAGGAGCGCACCCTGAGGCTGCAGGCTGATTTCGAAAACTTCCGTCGCCGCACGGCAAAGGAGAAGGAGGAGCTTGCCGCTGTAATTACCCAGGAGTTCCTGAAGGATATGCTGCCGTTGGTGGATAATTTTGAACGTGCCATGGCGGCAGAGGGAAAGGACCTTGAAACCTTCCAAAAGGGTGTGAGCATGATATCCACCCAGCTTTTCGGAATCCTCAAGAAGCATGGTCTTGAACCCATAGATACGGAAGGGAAGAAATTCGATCCGAACTTCCATCAGGCTGTCATGAGGATAGAGAACCCGGAGCTTGAGGACGAGACAATCGCCCAGGAGCTTCAAAAGGGATATATAGCAAAGGGCAGGGTAATCCGCCCGAGCATGGTACAGGTTGTAGCAAATAATTAGTAACAAATTAGTAACAAGACGTAAATTTCGCTTGAAAGCGATAAGATAGGGCTTCGAAGGCAGCATACACCGTCTTCGGCGGCCCCCCTTCCCCCAAGGGGAAGGCTAATACAAGGAGGAAGCAAGTTATGTCAAAGGTAATAGGTATTGATTTAGGAACAACAAATTCTGTTGTATCTGTTATGGAAGGCGGCGAGCCTACAGTTATCACTAATCCTGAGGGAAGCCGTATCACCCCGTCAGTGGTGGGCTTCACCAAGGACGGACAGCGTCTTGTGGGACAGCTGGCAAAGCGTCAGGCGGTTTCCAATCCGGACCGCACCATTGCCTCCATCAAGCGTCATATGGGCGAGGCAGGCTACAAGGTGAATATTGATGGAAAGGATTATACTCCTCCCGAGATTTCAGCTATGGTGCTCCAGAAACTGAAGGCAGATGCTGAGGCATATCTGGGCGAGACAGTGACCCAGGCGGTTATCACTGTTCCCGCGTATTTCAACGACAGTCAGCGTCAGGCAACCAAGGATGCCGGACGTATCGCGGGCCTTGAGGTTCTTCGTATAATCAACGAGCCTACGGCGGCAGCCCTTGCATATGGTCTTGATAAGGATAAGGATGAAACGATACTGGTATTCGACCTTGGCGGTGGTACCTTCGATGTATCTATTCTGGAGCTCAGTGAAGGCACCTTCGAGGTTCAGGCCACTAACGGAGATACCCGTCTTGGCGGTGATGACTTCGATAAGAAGGTCATGGACTGGATGGTTACAGAGTTCAAGCGTGAAAACGGTATTGACCTTTCCACCGATAAGATGAGCGCCCAGCGTCTCATTGAGGCCGCTGAAAAGGCCAAGATTGAGCTTTCCAGCATGACGCAGACGAATATCAATCTGCCGTTCATTACGGCAGATGCTTCAGGCCCGAAGCATTTGGATCTCACATTGACCCGCGCTAAATTCGATGAGTTGACTGCTGATCTTGTAGAGCGTACCATGGGCCCCACACGTCAGGCCATGCAGGATGCGGGACTTTCCGGCAGCGATATCAACAAGATTATTCTGGTGGGCGGTTCTTCACGTA
>DOYB01000212.1 GCA_003518745.1 Selenomonas sp.
TTTCCGCCGGAAAGATTCTTGATAAGCTGTTCCCTGTCAGAAACCTTTATGCGAAGCAGCTTGATGTATTCATCCGCCAGCTTGACCTGTTCACTGTAGGAAATATGCTTGAACATGCCGTCCTTCGCCTGCATTGCCAGGATGATATTTTCCCTCACAGACAGGTCGCCGATAATGCCCGATACCTTGCGGTCCTCAGGACAGAAGGCAATTTTCTGTTTCATGGCCGCCATCGGGTCATTCAATGATACATTCTTACCCTTTATCTTGATGCCGCCCTTGTCGATTCCATTTACACCGAAAAGCAGTTCCGCCGTTTCCGTACGTCCCGAGCCAAGAAGTCCCGCGAACCCCATGACCTCGCCCTTGTGTATTTTCAGATCCACGTCGAAAATCTGACCAACAGAACCTATGTGGTCCGCTTCCAGGAATACCTCCTCGGATGGGGTGCTCTTTTCCGCCTGCTTGTCCATGTCCTTGACATCGTCCAGATTCTTTCCCACCATCTTCGCGATGAGCTCCAGCTTGGGCAGCTTGGCAACCTCGTAGGCCCCCACCAGTTCGCCGTTCCTAAGCACGGTGATATGGTCGCACAAATCATAAATCTGTTCCAAAAAGTGAGATATGAATATAATTCCCATTCCCTGCTTCTGCAGTCTGCGGATTATCGCGAAGAGCCTTTCCGTTTCCTGTTCATCAAGGCTGGAGGTTGGCTCATCCAGAATCAATATCTTTGCCGATACATCCACGGCCCTGGCAATCGCGATCATCTGCTGTATGGCCACTGAATAATGATCCAGTGTCTTTGTAACGTCTATATCAATGTTCAGCGTGTGGAGCAGCTCCGCGGAACGCTTGTTGATGGTCTTCCAATCTATGAATCCGAATTTCCGCGGCTCGCGGCCTATGAAGATATTCTCCGCGACACTCAGGTTAGAGCAGAGGTTAACCTCCTGATACACGGTGGAAATACCGCATTCCTGAGCTTCCTTAGGCGTACGAGGGAATATTTCCTTGCCATCCAGCCGGACGGTTCCCCCATCCCTTTGATAAACACCTGTCAAAACCTTTACCAGCGTGGATTTTCCCGCGCCATTTTCTCCCATCAGAGAGTGGACCTCACCGGCATGCAGGGTAAAATCAACATTTGAAAGCGCTCTAACACCCGGAAACACCTTGTCGATATTCCGCATCTCCAAAAGTGCCTGTCCCATATTCTCGCCTCCATTCAAGATTAAGGAGCTGTCACGTAATACAATTCATTGCGAAACAGCATATAAAATTTTTCTTTACAGTATTATTGAAATTAATTGCATTTCGTGACAGTTTCTTATTCAATCATATTTATTTAGTCAAAAAACCGGGATTTCTCCCGGTTTTTTGACTGCAGGGCGGACAGCCTGCTCTATAAACTCCGCATTAGTACTTACGATTGGGCAACGTGTCCTTTGCGACCTCAGCCGGGAACACACCTTCGGGAACGTATACGAGCTTCTCAACCTTCTCACCATTGAGAACCTTCTTGGCTGTCTCCATAAGGGTCTCACCCTGGAGAGGATTGCACTCAACCGTGCAGTTTGCCTTGCCTTCGATCATAGCCTGGAAGATACCCTTAACGCCATCGATGGAAACGATGGTGATATCCTGACCGGGCTTCAAGCCTGCGGCCTCGATTGCCTGAATAGCGCCGAGAGCCATATCATCATTATGAGCAAAGAGAACATCAATCTTGTCGCGATCGGACTTCAGGAAGGACTCCATGACCTCCTGGCCCTTCTGGCGAGTGAACTCACCGGTCTGGGAAGCAAGGATATTATACTTGGAAGCATTGGGGGAAGCAGCCATAGCCTCTTTGAAGCCTTCCTGGCGGCCAAGAGCCACGGACGCGCCTACAGTGCCTTCCAGGATAACGACATTGTACTGAGAACCGCTGCGGGGCTGCTTGTTGTTCTTGGTCATGTACTCATCAAGCCATTTGAAGACGTTCTGACCCTCTGTCTTGGAATCGGTACCGATCTTTGCGACATAGAGAGAATCATCGCTGAGCTTCACATCGCGATCCACCACGATGACGGGAATCTTGGCATCCTTAGCTTCCTTCAAAACAGTGTCCCAACCTGTTTCCACGATCGGAACGAAGGCAATGATGTCAACGCCCTGAGCGATAAAGGAACGAATTGCCTTAATCTGGTTCTCCTGCTTCTGCTGCGCGTCAGAGAACTGGAGCTCGATACCTGCTGCCTTCGCGGCGTTCTTGACGGATTCCGTGTTAGCTGTACGCCATTCGGATTCCGCGCCAATCTGGGAGAAACCCATTGTAATCTTCTTGTCACCCTTGTCACCCGAGGAATTGCCGGAAGATGAATCTCCGCCGCCGCATCCTGCAGCAAACACCATCATGGCAGCTGCTAAAAACATGGCAATTAGTTTTTTCATGATTTCAATTCTCCTTTTCTGAAAAAATCTAAAAAACAACGACAACCCTTTCTTCCCGACTCCCCTCCTTCTTCAATCCCTGTATGTATCTTCAGGATTTCTTTCCCGTGTTCGTTATTTTTTGCTCGAGCACAGTTTACACTTAATAAAATACACTAAGAAACACGCCTTGTCAATAGCAATATATAAATTTTTCTAAAAAATGTTCTCGAGCACAAACTTCTCCTAAAAAAAACAATCACGGCATATACCCCACTATTAAATCCCGGCAGCTACAGGTTTTGCAAAATCCGAATATCATTTGTCATAATATGGAGTTCACGATCCGGCTCTATACCATTTACCAAGGAATCGTAGACCAGCTGCATTGCCTTTTGCCCTTGGCGCCTTGGATGCTGGTATATAGTCGCGGCTATGACACCGGCCTTCATCATTTCCACGACCCCAGGCACCGTATCGAATGCTACCACCGTGATTTTTTTCCGTCTCGCGAGGGACTCAATGGCCCTGCACGCGCCGTAAGCGCCGCCCGAGGACGCGAAAAACATGGCGCCTATGTCCTCGTGCTGCTCCAGCATGGCCTTTACCTTTTCATAGGCACATATCTCATCATCATTGTCCTCTTCTACCTTTACAATAGAAAACTTCTCATCCTGTTCAATAACGGACTGAAATCCATTCAAGCGTTCCTGATGGCCAAACATCCGAAAGGAACCTAACATAACCCCTATCCTGCCGCCTTGGGGACAAATCAATCTCAGCAACGCGGCCGCTGTCTCGCCGCCATTGCGATAATCGCTGCCCACATAGCAATGCCGCCCGGCCTCATGAATATCATTATTGACCGTCACGATAAATATGCCTTTGGAGCGCATGGCGAGAAGCCTCTCCCTCACCTCATGCGAATTGATGGGATTGATTATGAGCCCTTGGATTCTTGGCATCAGTTCATCCAAAGCCTCACACTGCAGCTCTACGTCATAGCCCTCCGTCAAACGCCATATAGTGTTCAATCCGAACAGGTTATACTTTTCCTCCGCCTTTTTCATGGCCTCAATGACATCATCGAAGAAGCTGAGTCCCTTCGCCGGAAGAACGATACCCACGGTAGGCTTGTTTTGCCGTGACACCAGCGCTCGTCCCGCGGGATTTGGGACATAGTTCAGTTTTTTTGCCGTGGACAGGATAAGTTCCTTTTTATCCTGTTTTACATTGCCGCGGTTGTTAAGCACCCTGTCCACTGTACCGCGGGAAACACCGCACATTTCCGCGATTTGTTTAATGGTGACCATATATTACTCCCCCCCTATGAACAGTTCCTTGTACATCTCTATGAAAGCAAACGGAGCCAAGCCGACAGGTGAGACCTGGCTGAGTCTCTCACACAAGCAGGCAAAAAACAGAAGATTTTCACCATACCAGATAAGCATATTGTACTACGAAATCTTGGCGAGTCAAGCCTAAAGGGCTCAGATGAAAGTCAAAGAAGTCAAGCCGTTAGACGCAAAAAGACAAACGAACCGATATGACAAAAGCGCCTTTTCCAAACAGAAAGGGCGCTTTTGTCATATATTTTTTCCAATCACTAATTTCCCAAGCCGGCAACCGCTTCCTTCATCTGCTTAACATAGCTGCCCACATGGGCCGGAGCCTCCCTGCCATACTCTGCCAATAGCTTCACTATGGCGGAGCCTACAATGGCCCCATCCGCGATAGAGGCCATCTTTTTTGCCTGTTCCGGCGTGGAGATGCCGAAGCCTATGGCGCAGGGCAGATCCGTACTCGCCCTTACCGCCCCCACTATGACCGCCAAATCCGTCTTAATCTCGCTCCTGACTCCCGTCACCCCAAGGCTGGAAACTATGTACAGGAAGCCCTCCGCCTCCTTGGCTATGGCAGCGATACGTTTCTCCGAGGTAGGAGCTATCATGGAAATGAAGCTTACGCCATATTTCCTGCAAAGCGGCAGGAACTCCTCCCTTTCCTCAAAGGGCACGTCAGGGAGAATCAGCCCGTCTATGCCGCAATCCCTGCAGGCAGAGAGGAATCTTTCCCCCCCGTAGGAAAATACCACATTTGCATAAGTCATGAAAACGAAGGGTGTATTGATATCCTGCCGCAATCTCTTAACCATCTCGAAAACCTTGTCCGTTGTAACGCCGCCGGAAAGGGCGCGGAAATTCGCCTCCTGAATAACAGGCCCCTCTGCCGTTGGATCGGAAAAGGGAATGCCAAGCTCTATCAAATCCGCCCCCGCATCCACAGCAGCCCTGACAACAGCCTCCGTTGTTTCAATATCAGGATCCCCGCAGGTTATGAAGGGAATGAATGCCTTCCCGTTGGAAAACGCGTTTTTTATGTTACTCATTGATATTCTCCCCCCTATAGCGAGCAATAGCGGCGCAATCCTTGTCTCCCCTGCCGGACAGGGTTATTACCATGAGCTTGTCCTTTGAAAGGGTGGGGGCCAGCTTCATGGCGTGGGCTACGGCATGGGCGGACTCGATGGCAGGAATTATTCCCTCTGTCCTTGAGAGGTATTCAAAGGCCTCCACTGCCTCCTCATCGGTGACAGGCACATATTTAGCGCGTCCGCTGTCATTGAGGTAGGCATGCTCTGGGCCAATTCCCGGATAATCAAGTCCCGCGGATATGGAATACACCGGAGCGATCTGCCCGTATTCGTCCTGGCAGAAGTAGGATTTCATCCCGTGGAAAATGCCAACCCTGCCGGTATTGACAGTGGCGGCTGTCTCAAAGGTATCGATTCCCCTGCCTGCCGCCTCGCAGCCTATCAGCTGTACGTCCTTATCCTCAATGAAATGGTAGAAGCTGCCCATGGCATTCGAGCCGCCCCCAACACAGGCAATGACCACATCGGGCAAACGTCCTTCCAGCCTCATCATTTCCTCTTTTATCTCTCTGGAAATAACTGCCTGAAAATCCCTCACGATCATCGGAAATGGATGCGGTCCCATTACGGAACCAAGGCAGTAATGTGTGTCGCTGATACGGCTTGTCCATTCCCTAAAGGTTTCGGAAACGGCATCCTTCAAGGTTCCGGTTCCATTGCTGACGGGAATGACCTCAGCCCCCAAGAGCCTCATGCGGTACACGTTCAGTGCCTGCCGCTTAGTGTCCTCCTCACCCATATAGACACGGCATTCCATGTCCAGAAGAGCCGCCGCCGTAGCGGTTGCCACCCCATGCTGCCCCGCTCCCGTTTCGGCAATAAGACGTGTCTTTCCCATTTTCTTTGCCAAAAGCGCCTGCCCAAGCACATTGTTTATCTTGTGAGAGCCTGTATGGTTAAGATCCTCACGCTTCAGATATATCTTTGCGCCGCCCAGCTCTCTGGTCAGCTTTTTCGCGAAATACAGCCGAGAGGGTCTGCCCGCGTAATCATTGAAAAGCTGCCGCAGCTCCGACTGAAAGCCCTCGTCCTCCTTCGCGGCGAGATACGCCTCCTCCAGCTCCATAACGGCGTTCATAAGGGTCTCTGGTATATATTGTCCGCCGTAGATGCCAAAGCGTCCCTTTGGATTAGTCATATATATCGCTCCTATACTTTGAATTTAGTTCTTTATCTTGCTTACGCACCGCGGCCATGAAAGCCGCCATCTTACCCTCATCCTTCTTGCCCTCTGTCTCAATACCCGAGCTCACATCAAGGGCATAGGGCCTGAGCTGAGCTATGGCGGCTCCGGCATTTTCCGGAGTCAGGCCTCCCGCCAGGAAGTATGGCCGTTTCACCATTTCCGCCAGCCGCCAATCGAAGCTGCTGCCCGCTCCTGCTCCCGCGTCAAGCAGGATGAAATCCGCGCTGCTATTCTCCACAGGCAAGATATCCTCAGCAGCTTTCACGGTAAATGCCTGTATTATATGCACTGAAGTCATTTTCCTCAGCTTGCTCAAATATGCTTCATCCTCTCCTCCATGGAGCTGGATGATATCTATTATCCCCTTTTCCACCAATTCGGCTATTAAGGCAGGCTCCTCATTTACGAATACCCCCACTGCCTTGATGGACGGTGTCAGCATTTCCTTCAAAGCTGCCGCCCGGTTCTCCGATACATAGCGATTGCTTTGCTTTGCGAATACGAAGCCTATATACTCAGGCTGCAGACGGTTCACAGCCTCTATATCCTCCTGACGGGAAAGCCCGCAGAATTTTACCTTCGTCATAGTCCCTTCAGCTCCATCAGCTTTGCCTTTCTGTCCGCTGCCTTCATAAGTGTCTCCCCGATAAGTACGGCATCAGCCCCCGCGTTCCGCACAGCCGCCACATCCTCGGCATTCCTGATGCCGCTTTCCGCCACGAAAAGTACGTTTTCCGGCACCAGCTCCCGCAGCCTTTGACTGTGCTGTATATCCACCTCAAAATTCTTCAGATTGCGGTTGTTCACCCCTATAATCCTTGCTCCTGCATTTACGGCGATATCTATTTCAGCTTCGTCATGGGTCTCCACAATGGCGCTGAGTCCCAGGGTGTCACAGCATGAAATATAGCTTTTCAACTGTTCGGGAGAAAGTATGGAGACTATCAAAAGAACCGCGGCTGCCCCAAGGATTCTGGCCTCATAGATCATATACTCATCCACCGTAAAATCCTTCCGCAGGCAGGGAATGGAAACAGTGGCGGCAATTTCCTCCAAATAGCTGTCCTTACCAAGAAATGAGGAAGGCTCAGTAAGAACCGAAATAGCATCGGCTCCGGCTGACTCATAATCCATTGCGATTTCCCTGTAGGGAAACTCCGACGCGATAATTCCCTTGGAGGGTGAAGCCTTCTTGCATTCACAGATAAAGGAGAGGCCATCCTTCCCCAGCGCCTTCTCAAAGGCAAAATCCCCTTTAGGAAGTCCAAGGGCCTCCTCCCGTATCTCCACGGAGGATTTTCGCTTTTGAGCCTCTGCCACTCGCCTTTTGGCTCTGTCTGCCAACTGCTCCAAAATATTCATAATCACGCCTCCGGACGATTGCTCACTTCAATTACTTTTTCAAGTGTCTCGGTTGCCTTTCCTGAATCAATCAGGTCAGCGGCCAGCTTTATCCCCTCTGCCAGGCTCTCTGCCTTATCATTAAGATAAAGGGCAGCTCCCGCGTTCATTAGCACGGCATTGCGCTTATGTCCCTGCTCGCCCTTCAGTATATTCCGGGTTATTTCGGCATTCTCCTCAGGTGTTCCGCCCTTAAGATCCTCCCTACTGCAGCGCTCAAAGCCGAAGTCCTCGGGAGAAATCACATAGGATTTCACCCAACTGTCACGGATTTCGCATACGGCTGTTTCCGCAGAGAGAGAAATCTCATCCAGCTTGTCCCTGCCGTATACCACCATGCCACGACGAACCCCAAGACTGATAAGCACCTGCGCCAGCGGCGCTACCAAATATTCATCATATACACCCAGGAGCTGCCTTGTAGGGCTGGCAGGATTCGTAAGGGGGCCCAGAATATTGAACACTGTACGCACACCCAGCTCCTTCCTGATGGCTCCCACATATTTCATCGAAGTATGATACTGCTGGGCAAAGAAGAAGCACATTCCGGCCTCCCTCAAAAGCTCCCTGCAGCGGTCAGGACTCTGACGTATATTGACTCCCAACGCCTCCAGACAATCAGCCGTTCCGCATTTGGAGGAGGCCGCGCGGTTGCCGTGTTTTGCCACCTTCACGCCTCCGGCAGCAGCCACCAGTGCCGCGGTAGTAGAAATGTTGAAGCTTCCGGCATGATCCCCGCCTGTTCCGACGATTTCAAATATGTCCATACCCGTGTCAACCTTTATGGCATGATCCCGCATGGCCGCGGCGCAGCCCGCGATTTCGTCGGTGGTCTCAGCCCTGGCGCTCTTGGTGGAAAGGGCCGCCAGAAATGCCGCGTTCTGGGTTGGGCTGGTCTTCCCCTCCATGATTTCATTCATCACCGCGTAGGCTTCCTCATGGGTCAGGTCTTCCTTGTTGACTATTTTGATGATTGCATTCTCTATCATGGTGTCTACCTCTTTTCAAAAGTCTGTTCTCACTCGTGGATAAAATTCTTAAGGATGTATTTCCCCTGGGGAGTCAGTATGGATTCAGGATGGAACTGCACCCCGAAGATTGGATATTCCCTGTGACAAACCGCCATAATCTCCCCTTGAGCCGTCTTGGCCGTTACCTTCAGGCAATCGGGTATACTGTCGGGATCCGCGATTAGTGAATGGTAACGGGCCACAAACATCCGCTTACAGCAGCCCCAGAAAAGGGAGCAGTCCGTATCGAATTCAGCAATGGAGGCCTTGCCGTGCATGAGCTTTGGCGCGTAGGTTATGACTCCTCCAAAGGCCGCGCAGATTGCCTGATGTCCCAGACATACGCCCAGAATTGGAATATCCTTTCCCAGCTCCTTGATTACGTCAATGCTCACCCCTGCGTCCTCGGGCCTTCCCGGTCCCGGTGAAATGACTATATGACTTGGGGCAAGCGCCCTTATTTCCTGAACGGTCAGCTCGTCATTGCGTATCACACGGATATCAGGGTTCAACTCTCCTATAAGCTGATAAAGGTTATAGGAGAAGCTGTCATAGTTATCTATCAACAGAATCATAGGATTCCCTCCTCGTTCTCATGGGATGCGGTTTCTAAGGCTTTCATAACGGCCCTTGCCTTGTGGAGGCATTCCTCATATTCCTTTTCCGGCGAAGAATCCGCCACAATGCCGGCTCCACTACGTACGAACACCTTGCCGTTCTTCTTGTATGCAATGCGGATCGCGATGCAGGTATCCATATTGCCTGTAAAATCTATATATCCAATGGCGCCGCCGTAGATTCCCCGCTTGGAGCCCTCCAGTTCACCGATAAGCTGGCAGGCGCGGATTTTCGGCGCTCCGGAAAGGGTTCCTGCCGGCAGGACTGCCGCTATGGCATCCAATGCGTCATGGGATGGAGAAATATTTCCCCGTACAGTTGAGCCCATGT
>DOYB01000241.1:0-2554 GCA_003518745.1 Selenomonas sp.
GCTTTGAAATTATCCCCATAACGGTAAGCCTTGATAACAGGCCTTGCTACCTGCCTGGCATAAGCCTCGTCCTCATGGCCATGCAACTGCACATAGTCAAGCCCACAGAACTCCGCAATCTCATTGACCTCGGATATGGGCGCATCCACGAAGACTCCCACCTTCCTGCTGTGGCTGATGCCAGCAGAAATATCCTTTACTCTCTCCGGCGCCACATAGCGGCGGCTGTCCTTATAGAAGATGAAGCCCAAAAGATCAGCCCCGGCAGCTTCTGCCGCCAATGCAGCCTCCTCTGTCTTCATCCCGCATATCTTGACTATCATCCAACAGCCCTCCACTTCGACGCCAGTTAACATAAAAGCCCCGGCAGGAAATATCTCTTCCTGCCGGGGCGAAATCTCTTCGCGGTGCCACCCGATTCAAACCTAAAGAAAGGTTCCTCATCTCAGGCACGGAGAAAACTCGATGCCCTAGCCCTGTAACGGGGGCAGCCGTCCCAGCCTACTTACATATAACATGCTTTCGGTGAGCTCTCACAGAACCATTCACCAAACCTCGTCCATCGGGCCTCCCACCTCCGGAAAACCGGTCCCCGACTCGCTGAAGAACTACAATCTGACTACTCTTTCTGCTCTACGATTTAAACACTGTAAAGTTGTAACCTCAACTGATGGTCTTTATGATACCTGCCTTTGTTTCTTTTGTCAAGGGCTTATTTTTGTAAATTGATGTTGATTGTGAAAAAGCATTTGTATTCCTGCTCTCAACGTCCCCTAAAACACCACCAGTGCTTCACGACAGGCTCTTTACTTTTCAGACCAGAATTACATCCTCACGTGCATCCGCAACGCCTTTCAGTTCATCACTAAAGCCATTGATACTGAACAATATGTAGATATTTTTCCGCTCTTCCTTATGCCAGTCCACAAAAGCAGCTTTCTGCTCCAGTTGGGCAAGTACATTCATACCTACGGGACCAGTCCAGTATTTGCACTCTCCTAGCACGAGGAGATTATCCGCTTCAGAAATGCCAACCACATCTATTTCATGAGAATTGTCCCACCAACGGCCAACTTTTTCCAACAGGCCGGGGAGTTTTCCCGTTGCAGACATTTCCCATAGCTTCTCTCTGCAAATCTCTTCATAGACGAAGCTGACCTGGCTGTCGATGAAATTCTTTTCCAGCCGGTTCATGACCACATCTGTATGTCCCATTTCAATGTAGCTGCGATTTGGGTAGACGAATTGGAACCAGAATCTGATGAAGTTATCCTTTATCTGGTAGAGGCCCTTTTTGCTTTTATCAGGATTAGGTTCTGTAACCGGAACTTCACGTTCAAGCAGGTCAAGCTCAATCAGCACTTTGAGGTAACGAGGCAGGTTGGTTTGCTTCTGCTGTATCAATGTAGATATCTTGGATGGTTTATGGTTTCCGGCAGCTATGATTCGCAAAATAGAGAAGTAGCTGCCAATGTCTGTGACTTCCTTTTGGAGCAGGAAATTCGGCTCATCAAAAAGGTAGCTGGAGGGATTCAGCAGGCTGTCACGAAGCGCTTCCTGTAAATCAAGGGACCGCTGGAACATCTCTACATACTTCGGAACACCACCGGTAATGCTGTAACGCTTGATCAGTTCTGCTTCTGAAAGTACATCCTCAAAAAACTCATGGTAATGGCTGAACTTTATGGGACGAAGCTTTATCTGTGCGGTACGGCGGCCATAGAGAGGGGCATCGTAGTTGAGAGTCTGGGACATCATCATAGATACCAGGGAGCCGCACAAGATAACCATGACATTAGCTTTGCTAAGAATGGTATCCCAAATGCGTTGGAAAACAGAGAGAAACGCAGGATTGCTCTTGCCTATATACTGGAACTCATCAATGACAATGACCAACCGCTGGTCATTTGCTGCCAGTACCAGTTGCTGAAAGAGCAGTTCCCAGCGGTCAACGGAACTATTGCGAAGCAAGTCACTATCCAGAAAGTCAGCTGCTTGTTCCTGAAAAGCCATACGGTTCATGGCCTCGGCTTCTTCAGTAGCAAGAAAGTAAAGGGATGGCTTGTCTTTGATAAAGTGACGGATCAACTCTGTTTTGCCAACACGACGACGCCCATAGATGACAACCATTGAAGCGTTGCCACGTACATATTCTTTTTCTAACGTGGCCAGTTCATTATCTCTGTCAATAAAACGCATGGACTCCCCCCTTAAAACGTTATCATAAATATTATACTTCAAAGTATAATATTTTCAAATATAAAAATCCCTTGAGCAAGATTCTCTCAAGGGATTTTCCTTCTTAATCCAGTACCGCCGTAGCCTCGACCTCACAAAGCGCACCAGCAGGCAGGTCCTTCACTGCCACGCAGCTTCTGGCTGGCTTGCTGATGAAGTGCTTGGCGTAGACTTCGTTGAACGCCTTGAAATCTGCAATTTCGGCCAGGAAGCATGTTGTCTTCACCACATGGCTCATATCCGTGCCTGCGGCTGCCAGCACGGCCTCCACATTCTTGCAGCACTGCTCTGCCTGTTCCTCGATGGTTTTGGCCAC
>DOYB01000241.1:2698-3405 GCA_003518745.1 Selenomonas sp.
GCATTATTGGTATGAATGATTTCCATGATGATTCCTCCCATCTTCATTAACAGTATTTATTTTAGCCCATAATCATCAACTTTACAAGATTACAGTTTCAGGGACGGATTTACATCACAATACATGCCGCATCTCTACTATGCCCGCTACTGCACTTACATTTCTTGGCGGCTTCAACATTCCCGCAATTCTTCATCATACACCAGCTTTGTCCGCTCATCGAACAACACCCACAGTATCTCATCAAACGCCTCCGGATGTGCCTTCACCACTGCCCTGACCGTCTGCACAGCAATCTCCGCAGCCTGCTGGACAGGATAGGAATACACTCCTGTAGATATGGAAGGAAAGGCCACGCTGCGGATACCATGCTCCATAGCCAGTTCCAGCGAATGCCTATAGCAGCCAGCCAGCAGTTCCGCCTCACCCTGATTTTCTCCGTGCCAGACTGGCCCTACCGTATGAATAACATAGTCACAGGTCAACCTGTATGCTTTGGTGATTTTCGCCTGCCCTGTCCTGCATCCGTGCAGTGTCCGGCACTCAGCCAGAAGCTCCGGCCCTGCTGCCCTGTGTATAGCCCCATCAACGCCACCGCCCCCAAGCAGGCTTTCATTGGCAGCATTGACAATGGCATCAGCGTAATGCTTGGCTGTGATGTCACCTAATTCAGTCTTTATGACAGTCATGCTGCTGACCTCCTTCCG
>DOYB01000179.1:0-284 GCA_003518745.1 Selenomonas sp.
CCCTCCTCATGGAGGCTGAAAATATCCAGTTCCTTGCCAAGCTTCCTGTGGTCACGCTTCGCGGCCTCCTCCAGCATATGGAGATAGGCATCCAAATCCTCCTGCTTATCGAAGGCGGTGCCATATATGCGCTGAAGCATCTTGTTGTGCTCATCGCCCCTCCAGTATGCGCCCGCAACGCTTTGGAGCTTCAATGCCTTTACCTTGCCCGTTGAAAGCACATGGGGACCTGCGCAGAGATCTGTGAATTCGCCCTGAGTATAGAGGGAAATAACCGCATCCTC
>DOYB01000179.1:410-2888 GCA_003518745.1 Selenomonas sp.
GCACGGCTCATTTCACTGCGCTCAAGCTTCAGATTCTCTTTAACAATGCGCTTCATTTCCTTCTCTATATCGGCAAGGTCCTGCTCCGTGAGCTGCTTGTCCATGTCGATATCATAGTAGAAGCCGTTCTCTATGGCAGGCCCTATGGCAAGCTGCACATTGTGCTCTTTGTAAAGCCGCTTTACGGCCTGTGCAAGAATGTGGGAGGCAGTGTGCCTAAGAGCCCAGCGGCCATCTGCGTCTTCAAAGGTAAGAAATTCCACATTGGCATCCTTGTCAAGAACCGTGGTGAGATCCTTCGTCTGTCCATCTACTTTAGCCGCAAGCACCTTCTTTGAAAGGCTGTTGCTCACCTGCTTCACGAAATCCAGAATGCTCGTTCCCTCTGCCACCTCACGGACACTGCCGTCCTTCATGGTTATCTTTAACATAGTATCACCCTCCATACAAAATGCTGTACAAGATTATTTAACTCTCATAGCTTCCACGATTGCGCATTCGTGGAATTGGACACAAAAAAGCCCCATCCCACAAAAGGGACGAGGCACATCTCGCGGTTCCACCCTAATTGCGTTATATCCGGGAATAGTCCCCCATGGATACACGCCACTCAACCCTTGGTAACGGAGAGTTCTCCGGCATGGCATTTCCTCCATGCGACTTTGAGATTGCCCCGCTATAGTCGTTTCCAGGCAACCTCCGGCAAAGCGGTAACATCCGCGCCGACCCGGGATTTCGCACCAACCCATCCCTCTCTGAGAGTCCGTCTATCGGATATCTTGTCTTTGCTGTCGTCTTTCACTTTCAATTATTATATTCACCTTTATATAGACTGTCAACCAAAACTTATGGGCCAAATCCATAGCAAATTTAAGTGTATGAGTTGAACCTCAGCCCATATTTCATATTGCAGGTTTTCTTTTATGCCTGTCAACACGAATAAAACGCTTCCCTATTAGCTCCGGCGTGATTTCCGGACAATCATCATCTGGAATAATGGGTTGCCTTAAAGCTTCCTCTAACTCTTTATCCCCCATTTCCTTAGTAAAGCTATTTTTTATCTCTTCTGGCGTCATCCTAATTATTGCCATAGTATTCTCTCCTCTCATAGGCCGTAGCTCGTCTTGCTGAAATCAATCTTGTCACATTTCCAGATTCCCGTTCTGTAAATACAACAAACAATATATCGCCTGCATAACCAATGACAATCCACCTATCTTCTTCGTCACTGTGTAATTCATCAAAGTATTCAACTCTGTCAGGATCATCAAATACTTCCGTTGCCTTCTCAAATGAAATTCCGTGTTTACTTTTATTGAGTTCATTCTTTTCTTCGTCCCACTCAAAAATCATCATCCATCACCACTTCAATTATAACGCCAATTACAATATTCTGACAACAGAAAAATATTACATGGATAACTCAAAAAAAATGAAGGCTATCGTCCAAAACACGATAACCTTCATTTTCTCATTTTATTAAAAGGGCTTTACGTATTATTCTCACAATTTGCAAGTCTTAATCTCAGTACAGGAAGCATCAAAGTACTTCAATTCCTTACCAACCGCATTTTTTATGATGACTCCTCTGTCGTCACCGACATAAGCCCACAAATCATCTCCATGGATTTCTGCCTTGGTGAAAGCAGCATCCGGCACCCAAATGCCATCGCACCCACTTTCGAAATCCATGATTACATCAACTTGAGGGCCATCACCTGCAAAGAAGACGTATATATCCATGTCGCCATCATCATAGTCTCCGTATGTACCCCAAAGGCTATCATTACCTGCGCCTCCATAGATTACATCAGCTCCAGAACCGCCTCCCAGACTGTCATCTCCGGCGCCACCCAAAATTGAATCATTTCCTGTATCACCATAGAGAATATCTACGCCATGCATGCTTACGTCCAAATCGTCTGCATCGCCCCATATCCAATCATCACCATTTCCTGCCAGGATCGTATCATTTCCGGCCCCTCCATAGAGATGATCATCTCCGTATTCATCACCGCCCCATATTATATCATCACCGGCTTCACCATATATATAATCATTATTGGCATCACCGTCTAACGAATCATTGTCAGCGCCGCCATAAATATAATCTATGCCATCACACCCCCAAACAGAATCATTTCCTGCCCCACACAAAATATGATATCCTGTACCACCATATAACCAGACATTTATCGTGTCGTTGCCTGCTCCACTAGAAATGCTGCAATATTTACTTCCTTTCCAGTCAATATCGTTATCTCCATCACCAGCATACAGGATAGTATAACTGCAGTCAGTAATTCTGACGGTATCATCCCCACCGTATCCGAAAACCTTACAATCATAGCAACCATCCAACCTAAGCCAATCCGCGTCTTCAGTGCCTTCCAAGTTTGCGCCATTTTTACCATTCCATTTAAATTCAGCCATATCCAAACCCCTCCAAATTAAGGAAATACTGATTAATTCAGCATC
>DOYB01000145.1 GCA_003518745.1 Selenomonas sp.
TGATCAAACTGTGGCTCTACAGCCAGTGCCTTGATAGTCTCGATATTGGTGACAGCTTCGACCAGAAAAGCATTGTTGGCAGCGCCTGTGCGCCACACGGCCTCTATCTTGCGTTTGATAATGGGAACAGCCCATATATTCTGGGCAACATAAAGGGGTATACAACACAGGGCTATAAGTGTAAGCGGAACGCTGTACCAAAGCATGAACAGGACGAATAAAATAGAGAAGAACACGTCCAGTATCGTCATAAGGCCCTGGCCTGTCAGGAACTCCCTCACCTGATTAAGTGCCCCTACCCTCATAAGGGTATCACCGACCCGTCGGCTTTCATAGTAGGGAAGCGGCAGGCTTATCAAATGCCTGAAAAGCCTTGTACCTAGAATAGCATCCAGCTTATTGGTAGTATGATTCAAGATATATGTCTTAAGTCCGGAAAGCAGAGACTGCATGAAGAAGAACAGCACCATGCTGCAGCCTATGACCATCAGAGTGGAACGTCCGTTATTCGAGATGACCTTATCAATAATAACCTGAGTAATCAACGGCATTCCGATTCCCATTAGCTGCAGGAAAAATGACGCTGCCAGCACTTCATACAAATACCGCTTGTAGTGCATGATGACTCGCATGAACCACGGCAGGTTATATTTCTTCTTGAAGTAGTCCCAGCTGTATTTAGCTGAGAATACCAGCAGTTCATTGCCCCATGCCTCCAGAAACTGCTTCTGGGAAAGGGCCACAGGATGATCCACTCTCGGATCCAGCAGGAAAACAGCTTCATCATTGCAGACAGCAATGACTACATATGTCCCGCTGGCCATTCTGGCAATAGCCGGAAGCTCAACCTCCCGCAGTTCATCCGCAGTAGGCCGAAGCATATTGCCGCGAACCATGTGTTTCCTGCAGACTTTCTGCAGCTCCTCCCATGACAGTTCCCTGTTCTTATTCTCGTGCTTTTTTACGAATTCTGCCAAATCAACCTTTGTTCCGTAGTGTTCCAGCACCTTCGCTATACATATGACGCCGGTCTGGTTCTTTCGTTTTTCACTAATATCCTCGGGCATTTCTTCCTCCCCATTCCTGCTATTTATTCCAAAGAACATGTCTTATGACAAGGTCTTCTGCTATCACCGGACATTTCATACAGCTCCCGGTTTATTCCATTTGAAATCTGGTTATAGTATACATCCCTTAAATTGTTATTTGCCTTTACGTTCTTCAGTCGTATATATCTTTCCTCAGGATTTGACGTGGTGAACACTATAGAGCGTTTATCAAGACATTCCAGGGGGCGCAGATTATGGGATGTAAATATCAGTTGACCTTTGCCGCCCTTTCGGAACTGCACCAAAAGCTCCCCTAAAAGATATTCATGCAAACCGGCATCGAATTCATCTATCGCGAGTGTCATGGTGGGACTATGGTATGCGGCCACAAACATATTCAACATGGAAATCAGCTTCTTTATTCCTTCAGACTCATCCCGCAGAGGAATCTGCTCTGGCCTTCCATCTCTTGTAGTAACCGGCTCGAATACGATTGCCTCTGAACCATCCTGCATGAGCTGGCTGCCCAGCCTCCTGAGCTTGAGCCTCATTCCCGGTATTACCCTTGAAAGCACTTCGTTCAAGGAAATGACCGTCTTTTCCACAAGCCTGCTGTAAGCAAGGGGAAAAACAGTCGGGGTGTCCAAACGGAACATCATAACACCCATGGAGATTTTTCTCCCTGTCCCCTCATCAGCCTGCTCTTCCAACCTGAAGTGAAAGGGCAGTCCCGTATTCATGGTTATAGGGCCCCATCCCCGGGAGCTTATAATATATAGATTATATTCCGCATAATTCCTCATAACCGACAGAAAACCGGATAAGACATCACTCCCCCCAACTGCCAGCCGGTTCATATCCGCGGAAAAAAGAAAGGACGTTCCCTGACGAGCCGCCAGAAGCTTTGCCAAACGCAAATCGTCCAGCCTGGATTGGGTATTTGCCAGTTCCGCGAGACTCTTCTTTGGCTTCAGCAATTCATCCTGCCTGTTCAGGCTGCACTCAGCCAAAGTCCTTCGGCTGCTCCAGCGATTATCTTCAAATTCAGCGTATTTTAAGCTTTCAGCCTCTACAACCGCCGTAGATAATACAGTTTCATCCCCGGCCCCCGAATCTGCGGGAGATTCCTGTACACGTATTTTTTCAGGTACTCCATCAGTGTGGAATTTTGGCCGTCGTCCCATTATCATGCTGTATTCCAAGCGGAATTGCCGATTTTTATGTTTAATTGAAAAAACCGCCTTGATAAACGCACGCTCCTTTCCCTGCGTAATGTAGTGCAGGGCTTCATTTCCAAGAGCCTTTCCACTCAGCGCACTTTTCAATACGGCAAGCGCGTGGAGCAATGCCGTCTTACCGGAACCGTTCTGTCCGTAGATACCCAAAACATCGGACTGAGATCCAAAGAAACCTTCCTTTGTATTACCCGGAAATTGAACCTCGCCCTTCGCCACATTCTGGAAATCCTCCAAAATCAGCTCCTGGATGCGAATCACATCCTCAGACATCCAATTCCCCCCATACAAAATTCCATCGAATCCATTTCAACGCTGTATAGAGTAACATATATATTATACATTTTCAAGGTTTTCGATACATTTTGTTCCGTTTTATAAAAACTATTCAAGAAACATAAAACCCCGACAACTTCCAATGAATAGAAATCGTCGGGATTTCGAAAACAACGTATTACGATAGTCCCAAAAATCTGCGAGCCAATATAACCGCCACGAAATCGTCCACGGGAACAGGCGGAACCTGCATCGAAACAGGAAGCAGCCGTCTGAGTCCCCTTGGCGGGTGCGCTTTCCAATATTCGCCCCTTGCCTGTTCAGTTGTCCTGTATTCATCCACGACTTCCACTGCGATATTGGGCGCAGCCGAACGTATACGACCCTCAGCCTGACTGCTGGTGGTGCCGTTCCCCAGGAGCAGCACTTCCGGATTGTATTGCTCCACTACAAGGGTAATTTCCTGCTCAAGTGAGACCGTTGATATAACCTGCTGCATGAGTATATCCCCTGATCTGGACAAAACTGCCAATCCGCATTTGTCACGCCCCGGATCTACCGCCGCAATAGCATCACCCACGTTATTTCCTCATTTCCTCTAGCTTCAGATTTAATCTCAATGGCCCCATAGCATCCGTTACATCCCTGGCATATGCTGAAAGCGCAATAACTCCCCTTAGTGGCACTATGGTCTGAACCACGTCATAGAACTGCTCGCCTTCTATGACTCCCACTGTCCCCCTGATTGGGTCAGGCAGGATTCCCTTCGTGGTCGCAGCCTCATTCACATCTTTTAGGAAGCTCATGACAATCTGCTCCGGGTCAGTATCAGCACTTACCTCATAAGCCCTCCCCACAATGAATTCATCCTTTTCATATACGATGCTGTTGGGATAAAGCTGTATACTGGTATGAATCGGCTCTCCTTTGACCATATTGGCCGCTGCCACGACCCTGACAATCATATCCTTTCCGCTTTCCTCAATGGCACTTACAGCCAGCTCATATTCGGGCCTATAGACCAGCAGATTTTCTGGAGACACCGGTGCCCCCAGCCGCTCTGACACCTTTTGTCTTGCAAGGTTAGCAATACTATCTATATCAGCCTCAATCTCATCCCTTGATCTGTTTGACTGAACCACACCCGAAGCGATAACTTCGCCCGAGCGGAAGATTATATCCCCCTCCCTAATGGTAATCAATCCATCCCGCAGCAGCTTGGCCCTATTCTCCAAATCCCTGTTACTGTCCTCCAACTGACTGTTGGAGGCAGAAAGCTCCGCATTGGCTCCAAGCAGTTCGTCATTCATAGCCATCAAGCTGGCCTTTTCTATTTCCAGTTCCTGATTTCCCTGCTTCAATCGATCGGACTCATGGCGCAGCTCCTCCTGCTCTTTCATGAGTACTTCAATCTCCGCTTTGGATTTATTAAGCGCTTCATTGGCGAGAACCTGTTCCTCTTTTGCGCCGGAAAGCTCATCCATTGCCTTGGATAGTTCGTTGGCTGTGCGCTCCATCCTCTCATTCAACTGGTCCATGCCAAAGAGCGCGGTCCGCACGTTCTCGGAGGCTGCTGCCATAACACCAAAGGTTAGTGTCGTTATGCAGATTCCCGTGAAAATGGTGATGATGATCGACGTATGGCGCGGCCTCAGCCCAAAGATGGAAAGGCGCTTCTTTCCTATCTTCGTACCAAGTCTGTCGCCTATAAATGCTATCGCGCCGCCTGTGAGTACCAGCGCTGCTATTAAGTAAACCCCGTACATTACTGATTCAAGCCACCTTTTTATGTGGAATAGTGTTCCGCAACCATCCCCCGTCCTTTAAGGGCGGGGGACGAGCATTACTTCCGACTCTATTTTGAAGCTCTCCGGATTAGTACAGCCCCAGCTATAAGACCGATTATGTTGGGTATCCAAACCGCATACGCAGGTGGAATCACCCCGCCCCTTGCTATGGCATTGGCAAGTGTCATAACCGCGTAATAAACAAAGATTATTATAACACTAAGAGCAAATCCCATAGATGAACTGTTCCTGGTAGGCTGAAGTCCCAAGGGAACACCTATCAGCGCGAAGATCAGACTTGCCATAGGCACTGAAAAACGCTGATACAATTCAGTTTCCAGCTTGCTGGTATCAACGTACTGAGTCTGCATTATCTTTATCTGAGCCTTAAGCTCCGCCATCGTAAGCTCCTCAGGCTTCTTCTGTTCCCTCACGATTCCCTTAGGATTAGCGTTGACCGGCAGCATCTGAGAATCAAATCGCAATGTCTGGTTAGTTCCATCAGGAGTAATGGTGTAGATAACACCATTATACATGGTCCAGATATCGTTTGCCCACTTAGCGTATTCCGCGTTTTCAACCAGATTGACATTGCCATTCTGATCGAACTGCTGGAGGGTAACCCCATGAAGCATCTGCGTTTCCCCATTGTAAGCCCTGGCATAAACCAGCCGCTGTATCCTTCCCTCCACAATTTCCTTTAGGATTATATGCTCCTGGGATTTCATTTCAGTATTGCCCTGAATTTCATAGTGAAGGACATTGTTGTATGAGGTATTCGCCCAAGGTATCACATACTCATTAAAGGCAATCGCGCCAATGGTAACCAATAAACCCAGCAATACCGCGGGAGCCGCTATACGCGTAAATCCCACGCCGCAGGACTTCATCGCAGTGATCTCACTGGAGCTTGAAAGGCGCCCAAAGGTCAAAAGGGTTGCCAGAAGCATGGACATAGGAAAGGTCCATATGAGTATCCCGGGCAATCCATAGACAAAAATCTTTACCACCGCGCCAAAGGATGCGCCATAATCCGTGATGTATCTCGCAATCCTAAAAAGAGTACCTGAACCTATGAACACGGCAGAAAAAGCGCATATGCCGAAGAAGAAGGCCATTACAACCTCCCTGAATATGTATTTGTCTAGAATTCTTATATGCATCGCTTTATCTCCCGTGTCATAATTTCATCACAGCGTGAAGTTATCTCCGAGGTAGAATTTCTTGGCTATGGGACTATTGGCTATGGTGTTGCTGTCCCCCTCCAAAAGTATCTTTCCCTCATTAAGTATATATGCCCTGTCAACAATATGCAAAGTTTCTCTCACATTGTGATCTGTAATCAGTATTCCCATACCCCTTTGGCGCAGATATTGGACTATCTCCTGAATATCCGCCACTGCCAGGGGATCCACCCCCGCGAATGGCTCATCAAGCAGTATGAATTGGGGCTCCAAGGCCAGACATCTTGCTATCTCCACACGCCTTCGCTCACCGCCGGAAAGCTCTGTCCCCTTACGGTCCCTCACATGCTCTATATGGAACTCAGAAAGCAGTCCCGACAGCTTATTTTTTTGCTCTGCCTTGGACAGATTCGTTGTTTCCAATATGGCCAAGATATTTTCCTCCACCGTCAGCTTCCTGAAAATAGAGGCTTCCTGTGTCAGATAGCTTATGCCGAGTTCCGCCCGCTTGTGCATTGGCAGCCTGGTAATCTGTATATCCGATAGATACACAGAACCGGAGACCGGTCTTTCAAGACCCACAATCATATAGAAGGTCGTGGTCTTTCCCGCGCCGTTTGGTCCCAGGAGTCCCACGATTTCCCCCTTTTCAACCCGCAGGGAAACACGGTCTACAACAGTCCGTTTTTTAAATGACTTAACCAAATTTCTTGCCTCTATATGCACGGCTCTGCCTCCCTACAGTTTCTTGGGCTCATTCCGGCTTTATGGTAGTATTCTTTTCATCCGTCATGTAGATGGTGAGCCTGCTGGCCTTCATGCTGTTATTATCCTTATATGCCCAGGCATGTCCTGTCATAATGGCCTTGCGCTCTGTCTTCCCGAAATAGTCCACCCTATCTCCACCAGCTTCCATATTTCTGGGCGGACTGACGATATGGGCATTTCCTGTTCCAATATAATGCTCGTCATCCATCCAGCCTTCCATATGGTCAGCAGTAGCGGTGCCGTCCTTACTGGTCACCCTGCCACCTGCAGGAATTACTACATGATTTCTCTCTTCAGGGTAAAAGTCCACATGATCGCCTTCAAAGCTCTGGTCCCGTCTGACACCGTGAACATTGCCATCCGCGAACATATGACCCTTGCCATTGCTCATAACCTTGTTGCAGGTTATCCGCAGATCATCCTTAACCGCAATGACATTTCCATCCAACAGCGCTTCCTGTGTCTTGACATTGTAATAACCCTTGGTCCCTGTAGCCCTGGCAGTACCATGCTTGAGCAGCACGTTACCCTCTGCGGTAACCAGTCCTGAGTTCATATCGTATTCCACGGTATCCGCGTTAAGTTCATTGGGTTCATTAGCTGCATATAGAGTGCCCATGCTCAACAAGAAGCAGGCTGCCAGCACTGCTGAAATCCTCCTACTTCTTTTGCCCATCCTGTTTTTCATCCTGATTTACTCCCTTCACGATATGAGCATTTCCCTGTATCTTCAAATGCCCGACACCCTTACGTGCCTCAATACGGTCCCCTTCTGCCAATATATCGTCCTTCGTAACCTTCACATTACCTTCAGCTACAATGAGTTCCTCTCCTGCCACCCAGTCAAGCTTATCACATACCAGCTTGGCACCATCCTTTGAAGTCACGGTTACCTCGTCCTGTATGTGCACATTCTTCGTTGCCTGGTTATAGACGCCGCTTTTTGCACGAAGCTCTATTGTATTGCCGTCTGCCTGAAAGTAATGTCCCACAGGATTGACAAGCTCAACATCCTGGGTTGTGGTGTGAACATTCATCTTATCGGCCGTTAGATCCCAGATCTTGACACCGTCACGGTCCTCACTGAGAACATTCCCCTCATAGGTCATGACTTTGGGAGCTTCCACCTTGTCTATGGCCTCAGGAGCATCAGGCGTATTGCGCACCACCCATACCACGAGACAGAAAAAAAGCAGCGCAATGGTGCCCAGAAAAATCTTCCAGCCTTTGCTCATGAGTCCTCCCCCCGCGCCTTGACAGTATGGTGCTTATTCTTTTTCTGCTGCTCAGGCGCAGTATTCCATCGTTTCTGGAACCATATCCACTGAGTGGGATTTTCTCGTATGACACGCTCCAGTATCTGTGTCATCCTTATGGTAAAATTCAGCAAATCCCTGTCGGTGTCCCCTGTATCCTCATAGCGCAGCGGCTCCTCGATAATCACCCTATGACGGCCGTCAGGCTTCCTCAGTATAAATGCCGGCAGCACAGGAGACTGGAATTTTCTGGAGAAAACCGCCGGTCCCATAGGAGTGGAGGCCTTTTTACCCAAAAAGTCTATGAATGCGCCCCCGGGGCCCGCGTCCTGATCTGCCAGAAAGCCAAGTATCTTACCCTTTTTCAAGGCTCGTCCCGCAGCCAGAAGCTCACTTGTGCCACGACTGAAAATCTCCACGTGGATTGTTGCCCTCAGGTCGTCTAATACCCTTGAATATTCCTGATTTGGCTGAGTCTTGGCAATTGCCGTCACCGGCATCCCGTTCAAGGTAAAGGCCGCGGAAAGCCATTCCCATGTTCCCACATGACCTGTCAGCACCACGACTCCATGCCCCTCAGCCAGAGCCTTCTCCATGCGTTCCAGATGATCTATCTCTATGTACTTATGAAAATTCTGCTCATTGAGGTTGGGCATATACAGGATATCCAGAACATTTCTAGCCAGATTCACAAAGGACTCCCTGACAAGCTGCTTTGCCCTGTCCTCCGATATCCCCAATGCAGGCATCATCTGAGCCACAGCCCTGTTCCGTTCCTTCTTTATCAATATGTAATAAAGATTTCCCAACACCCTGCCGATGAATAGCACCAAATCATAGGGCAAGCATCGTATACACCGGCTCAAGAGCATCAAGCTATTATAAAGCATGTAATCCCCCGTTATTGCGCAATTCCCGAAGAGCTGGTATCTTCAGCGGAAAGATATCCTTCCAGGATCTTCTCCCAAAGCCCCTTCGCCTTCAGGATAAATTCCAAAATCTCACGCACCGCGCCGCGGCCTCCCGGCAAGCCGGAAACCATCACGGACCGTCCCCTTACCTCAGGAACCGCGTCAGCCACAGCCGCGGGAAAACCTACTTGAAGCATGATGGGTAGATCTATAAGGTCATCTCCTATATAGGCTATTTCCTCATCCTTTAAACCGAATTTCTCCTTCAGCTCAAGATATGCCCCACGCTTGTTCAAGTATCCCTGCCAAACCGCGGAAATATGCAGCTCCTCCGCACGCTTTGCCGTACACTCAGAGGTTCTTCCGGTAATTATGGCAGTCAGAAGACCGGCTCTCTGGGCCAGAGTAATGCCCAAACCGTCCCTGCAGAAAAAGGGCTTATACAACTCTCCTTCTCTGCCTGTATATATACCGCCGTCGGTCATTACTCCGTCCACATCAAAAATAACCATTTTCACCGGTTTGGCCCGTTCAATGGCATCAGTTGCCAATTCCATCTCAAACCACTCCCTGCCGTAGCAAATCTGTCAAATGCACCATGCCCACCGGATTCCTGTCATCATCTACTACGGGCAAAACCGTAACCGGACGCGGCTTATGTTTTTCCATAACGGAAAGAGCCGCCGCTGCCAGCTTATCCTTGGAAATGACGAGAGGATCTGACGTCATGATATGCTCCACCGACTCATCCAGGAACTTATAGTCCTTATGAAGGGCACGTCGGATTATTCCATCAGTAACGAGTCCCACCAGTTTTCCATCCCCGTCCACTATAGATACCGCGCCAAGTCCCTTGTCCGTCATAACAAACAAAGCGTCCTTCACGGTCTTATCCGACTGCACTATAGGATTGTCTTCCCCACGGTGCATAACATTCTCCACCGTAAGCAGCAATTTCCTGCCAAGAGCTCCACCGGGATGGAACATCGCAAAATCCTGAGACGTAAAATTCCTGGCTGCCATGAGTGACATGGCAATGGCATCTCCCATAGCCAGTGTCGCCGTAGTGCTTGCCGTGGGCGCAAGCCCCAGCGGACATGCCTCCCGCTCTACGCCAATATCTATAAAGTAATCACAGTTCTTCCCCAAGGCTGACTGTCTTTTTCCGGACATGGCGATAATCGTGGCACCAATGCGCCGGATTACCGGAAGTATGTTCACTATCTCAGAAGATTCCCCGCTGTTGGAAATGGCAATCACCACGTCATTCTCCGTGACCATTCCCAAATCTCCGTGAAAGGCCTCTCCGGGATGCATGAAAAACGCGGGGGTTCCGGTGCTTGCCAGCGTGGCGGCAATCTTCCTGCCAACATGGCCTGATTTTCCCATACCCGTAACAACTACACGGGCCGTACAGTTCAAAATGCGTTGAATCGCGCCTTCAAACTCGTCATCTATACGAAGTACCAGCTTTTCAACAGCCTCCGCTTCGATTTTTAAGGTTTCAACTGCCTTTTCCCTGATCATGATTTCTCCTTGAACAGAATGTTATATCACACACGCTTGCTCACTATATCATGGATGGCCAGCGCATCCTTCAAAAGGGCCTCCAGTTTGTCAAGATACACCATATTGGGGCCATCGCTAAGCGCTTCCTCAGGATTGTCATGAACCTCCAGGAACAGTCCATCCACCCCTGCCCCCACTGCGGCGCGAACCAGATACTCCACGAACTCTCTCTTTCCGGAGGAGCTTGTTCCGGCACCACCGGGAATCTGGACACTGTGTGTTCCATCGAAAATCACCGGATAACCAAAGGACCTCATGATTGGAAAACTTCTCATATCCACCACAAGGTTGTTGTATCCGAAGGATGCTCCCCTCTCCGTCAGCAGAATCCTGTTGGAGCCGCTTTCATGGAGTTTGTCCACCACGTTTCTCATATCATTTGGTGAAAGGAACTGCCCTTTCTTCACATTCACGACACAGCCTGTTTCAGCCGCCGCATGGAGCAGGTCCGTCTGACGGCTCAGAAACGCCGGAATCTGCAGAATATCTGCCACCTCTGAGACGGGTTTCGCCTGATAACTCTCATGAATATCCGTAACAATCGGAACCTGCAGCTCCTCCTTGATATGCTTCAGCATCTCCAGCCCCTTTTCCATGCCCGGGCCACGGAAGCTATGATATGAAGAACGATTAGCCTTATCAAATGATGCCTTGAAAACATACGGTATACCCAACCGCTGTGCAATATCCTTGATTGTACGGCCTATCAGCAGACAGCGATCCATGCTTTCAAGCACACATGGCCCCGCCATAAGCGCCAGGGGCTCTCCTCCACCTATCTGAAAATTTCCCACCTGTACCTTATTCATGCTGCTGCCCCTTTCCCTAAATCAAGTATCTTTAAGCGTTTCATGAATGTGCTTCTTCGCTGTAAATCTGATTGACCAGCGCGAGATCTTCTTCTGTATCTACTCCCACAAAACGACAGTCGGTCTTTAATACCTTTATCCGATAGCCATTCTCCAGTGCCCTCAGCTGTTCAAGGGATTCTGCCTGCTCCAAGGGAGTAGGCGACAGCTTAGCATAGCGCAGCAGGAACTCCCTGCGGTATGCGTATATACCTATATGCTTGAATACCGGAGCCTTTCCCGAGTTTCTCGGATATGGAATAAGGGATCTTGAAAAGTATAGGGCATAACCTTTCTTGTCGGTTATAACCTTTACATTATTGGGATTCCTTGCTTCCTCCTCGTCCTTCAGCTCGGTCATGACTGTAGCCATCATCAGCTCGGGCGCATCCTCGAAAAGTCCCGCCAGCTCATCTATCAGCGCCGGTTCAATGAGGGGCTCATCCCCCTGTACATTGATAATGACATCCATATCTTCGTAAGCAGCCGCGACCTCTGCCAAACGGTCCGTCCCTGTGGGATGATCCCTCGATGTCATCATGGCATCTCCGCCACGATTCTTGACAGCATCATATATACGCTGGTCATCGGTCGCCACCAGCGCCTTTTCAATTTTCTCAGCCTGAACGGCCCTCTCGTAAACACGGCAGATCATCGGTTTCCCCGCAATATCCCTAAGGGGCTTTCCGGGGAGTCTGGTTGACGCGTAACGTGCCGGAATGACGCAAAGAACTCTCATGGAACTCATCCTTTCTGCCCCACTTTCTCCTGTATACGAAGGCGAAGCTCATCCCTGAATTCATCCGCTCCCTGTTGGAAGGTAACCTCAACACATATTACATAAATCGGAATCTTCCATGCCTCCTTGGCCACCTCCGCGGGAATCTTAACCGCATCCTTCTCCGTTATCACTATGGATTCGGCACCTTGGACCTCCGCCTGCTGGAGAACATCCTGCATTTCCCTGATAGTATAATCATGATGATCAGGATAACGCAGGCTCTCTATGATAACTGCCCCCAAATCGCTTAGGGTCTGCTCAAACGAAGCGGGATTTCCGATAGCGGACACCGCCACAACGTGCTTACCTTGAATCTCCTCAACGGGAACCCCTGCGCACGCGATATTTACATACCAATCCGAAAGGAGAATAAAACAACGGGGCTGATGTATGCTTTCGACTATCTTTGCCTTTTCATTATAGCGATGTACCGTGTCCCGTATATATTCTCTTGACCCCTCTGCCGCCTGATCCACCTTTGTCATGAGACAGACGTCAGCACGGCTGATATGGGACATCGATTCCCTCAGGGTACCTCTGGGAAGCAGATACCCATTACCAAAGACATTAACCGCGTCTACCAGCAGTATATCAAGATCCCTGTTGAGCTGCCAATGCTGGTAGCCATCATCCAATATTGCCACCTCCGCGCCGAAATGCTCCATGGCATACCGACCGGTTACAGCACGTTCCGCGCCTATAAGCACAGGGACATTAGGCAGATGCTTTGCCAGCATGTAGGCTTCATCGCCGGCCTCCGCCGCATCCATGTGCAGCTTCTCCCCATCGGAAACGATACCAACATCACCGTGCCACTTCGCCCGGTAACCTCGATTCAGGATAACAACCCGATACCCCATATCGCGGATTTCCCTAGCCAAACGCTGGGCTGTCGGAGTTTTGCCCGTTCCGCCTACGGTGATATTGCCAAGACTTATGACATAGCAGCCGAGGCTCTCCCTCTTGAGCAGTCCGGTCTTATAGCCAATAAGCTTGAGATTTACAAGATTCGCATAGACCAGCGAGAAAATATACAGCACTGCCATAATGATATTCAGACATACGCCCTTGACCTCTTTGCTATGAACCAGGTGGATGAAATATGTCTGAAGGTTCTCCACCTTCTCAGTTGTACGAATCCTATGGGCATTTTCCCTTGCCTCATATTCTGTCAGCATTTCCCTGAGAAGTATTGCCGATTTTCTGGAGGCTCCCTTATTCT
>DOYB01000186.1 GCA_003518745.1 Selenomonas sp.
GCAGCCTGTCCTGGCTCTGCTGTGTCGCAAACAGCAGAAGCCCCGTAGGGAATCGAACTCCCTACGGGGCTTCTGTTTGTATTTGTACGCCGTGAATAGTCACACATCCCCAATATTCACTTTTTCTTCTTGCGGTTCTTCGCCCGTTCCTTGGCAGCCTTTTCCCTGGCCTTGACCTTTTCATCCAGCTTTTTGGCCTGCTGCTGCTTCGCATAGTCCACTCCCATGCTGGCCAGCTTGTGCTTGACCGTCATGATCGGGTGTGAGAGAAGCATACGCTTCTGGCTGGTATCCATTATCTTCAGGAACTCCTGTGTCTGGCCGGCACCAAAGCAAGGGTTATCGCAACGGTCGCAGATGGGCTTTGTGATGCCGTAGGGGCATCTGCTCATCTTGGTCATGACCGTAGCGAGAAGCGCCGTACACTTCGGGCAGAGCTTATCCCCTGATGTGCCGTGATTGCTGCGGCAATAGACCGAAAATGTCTTCTTTATATTCTCCTTCTCTTTAGGAACATTGTTCTTGATTTCAGCCGGCTTTCTCTTCGGCAGAAACTTGGAAAGAAAACCCATCAAAAGTCCTCCTTTTCAATACGCCAATCCGATTCATACACCAAAACCGGACAATATTATTATAACTCAATATCATTAGGTATTCAACACGCAAATCAAGTCTTGCGGAGAGCCCATTTTTATGCTATTATACATAGGAAAGAAGGATTCGCCTGGGGTGTGCGAGGACTCTTATTTATGTCTAACCTACATAGTTTTTAGGGAAACCGATTTGAGCCTGAAGATGCTGGGTCGTCTTCGAACGAATAGCTGAGGCAGGACTTAGGTTACCCACCTGCGAGTCGCAGGTTTAGGCATATAAGAGTAACGGCATTCTGGACCCCTTTTTTAAAAGGGATTGCCGATGCTTTAAGCGGCAATCCCTTTTCGTGGCTTTTGGCGCAGAACGATTCATCTGTCCATGTATAACCCGCGCTGTACATATATGAACGAGGCGGGACACTAAGCAAACAGCCCTCTAATCTCTTCATCCGTAAGCTTTGACAGGAAGTTTTCCCCTGGTTCGATCATCTGATCGATCAGGGATTTTTTCTTTTCCTGAAGCTCATATATCTGCTCCTCTATGGTATTTTTCGTAATCAGCTTCAGCACCTGAACATTGTTCTTCTGTCCAAGCCTGTATGCGCGGTCCGTGGCCTGATCCTCAACCGCGGGATTCCACCATGGATCATAGTGTATGACCATATCCGCCCCTGTCAGGTTCAGCCCCGTGCCACCTGCCTTCAATGAAATCAGGAAAATGGGCATCTCCCCTTCATTGAAGCGCTTTACCAGTCTCAGCCTCTCAATGGACGGTGTCTGGCCATCCAGATACAGATAGTCCATATCCCTGTCATCCAGCCATGTGGCAATGTGCTGCAGCATGGTGGTGAACTGTGAGAATATGAGCATTCTATGCCCGGAGGAAACCGCGTCCTCTATGACCTCCCCCAAAAGCTCCAGTTTCCCGGAGCCGCCATCGTAATCCTCAAGAAACAGTGATGGATCGCAGGCAATCTGCCGAAGTCTCGTCAAAAGCGCGAGAATCTTGATACGGCTTTCCCCTAATCCACGATTTTTCATTTCCTCCGCGAATTCCTTCTTGGCTTGAACGAAGTAAGCCTTATAAACCCTGGCCTGTTCCTCGGTCATCTCATTTACCACACGTCGCTCCACCTTATCCGGCAGCTCCTTGAGCACCTCCCGCTTCATGCGCCGCAGGATAAAGGGCATCACACGCCTTTTTAGGTCCTTCGCCGCATGAGTGTCCTGGGCCCTCACGATGGGAACCTCGAAGCGCTGCTTGAACTTGGCATGACTCAGCAGATAACCGGGCATAAGGAAATCGAAGATTGACCAAAGCTCAGTCAATGTGTTCTCAATGGGAGTTCCCGTAAGGGCAAAGCACACGGAAGCTTTTATCTTCTTTACCGCTCTAGCCTTCTGAGTATCGGGATTCTTTATATGCTGTGCCTCATCCAGGAAGCAATATGAAAAATTCTTTCCTTCGTACAGCTCCAAATCCCTTGCCAGCATATTGTAGGTCGTGAGGAAGATATCCGTATCCCCGTCGGAATCCTCCATCTGATTTCTCCTGTCTGCCTTGCTTCCGTTAACCATACGTACCTTCAGCTCCGGAGTAAACCGTTGAACCTCATCAGCCCAGTTATAGAGCAAGGATGTAGGTACCACCACCAAGGCCGGCGCCTTTCGTTCTCTCTGAGCTGAGAGCAGGAATGCCAGCACCTGTATCGTCTTTCCAAGCCCCATATCATCCGCCAATATCCCACCAAGCCCATAGGCGGCAAGAGTTGACAGCCAACGGAAGCCCGTGGCCTGATATTCCCTAAGAGTATGCTCAAGAGAGGCAGGCACCTCCAGCTCCGATTCGGTGGGATGACGTATATCTCGTACCATTGACCTGAAGCGGGCACTTCTCTCAAGACGTATGCCATCCTCCTCACGGGCCAGCGCGTCCAAATACATTGCTCTTGAGAGGGGTATCTCCACAGTCTCACCGGTAGCCGCCCCCTTTCGAATCCCCAGGGAATCAACCAGCTCTGCAACAGCGGAAAGCTGCTGCTCCTCCAGTGTAATAAAGGTGCCATCCTTCATACGGTGATAGCGGCGTTTCTTCCTATAAGAAGCTATAATGGCAAATATTTCATCCATATCGAGGTCATCAGATTGCAGCCGCATTTCCAGCAGATTATTATCATTGACACTGACCCCTGCTGTAATACGGTTCATTCTCTGCACCGGCTTTTTCTGGAAGGCATCCGCATAGAAAATATCCGCCCGCTCCGCCAGCAACGGCAGTCCCTCTGTCAGAAAATCGTAGGCTTTCTCTTCATCAGGCTGGACGAATATCCCGTCATTCTGAAAGAAACCATAAGTATCAAACACTGAAAGCAGATAAATCTCAGTTTCCATGTCCCGTACCAGAGTGAGCTGCCCCGAACTGACGGGACCTGCTTGGAGAATTGGATTGAAAGAGGTATTCCCATAGTGGAAGGACGGCCTCACCTCCACGCCGTCATGATAGTAGTCCAAATAGAACTCAGGCTGCAGCGGCTCCAGAAAGAAACGCTCCGTCAAGCTTGCCGGAAGGTCAACATCCGCAATATACTCCAGCTTTGGAAGGACCGATCCAAGAAAATCAGCCATCTGGCTTTTTGACATCTGTATCTGGTCCGTTCCGGCAAAGGATGACATCAACGGAACAACCAGCTCCCGGAATCTGCTGTCTGTTACATGAATCCTGTTACCGCAGCGTATAAAACGGTACTCCGAATCCAAAGGGCATATATCTTCATCAGGCAGGGATAATATTCCATTTCCGGCCTTATCCTGAACCGAAAGGCGCAGCCTAGGATTCTCATGGACAACGCTGACCCTCCGGGCAGCTTCATTATCATATTGGAACAAAAACTCCGTGTCACCCATACACTCCAGGAATTCCTCAAGGTGGCTGGGAGTAAGATAGAAACGTTTCTGCTGGAAGGGCAGACTCCTCCCACCGTCATATCTGTTTACATAACTTGCCCTCATGTAGGAGTTCATCAAATCGTTATGCACCCGCTGCAGCATCTGCCAGAGCTTTTTCGAGCTTTCCCCCACTATCTCCATGGCTGAGGTATCCACAGTAAGGTTCTTTCCGAACTCCACGCTGTTCCCAAGCTTGACATTGTGCAGGAAATCTATGATATTCTTTATTACATAGAGTCTGTCCTCTCCAAGCTTGAACTCCAGCCAAACAGAATACTGGCCGTAATAGCATACGGAAAACAACTGCGGCTCCAGCTGCAGCCGCTGCGGCTGCTTTCTTTGAACCATGGACTTAAAGTAAGCCAGCATATTCGCCCCGCTCTGATAGGCACTGCCCGAGGCGCGTACCCTATTCCCGGCCTCCGAAGCACTCTTTGTGAAGCTTTCCAGTTCCTGACGATGCTGTATCTCCTTCAGGACCGCGATGACATGCTTGCAAGCGTTGAAGTATTTTCTGGCAGATGGGCAGGTACATTCATAGGAAAACACGCCGTCGCCCCCGGACGACAGCGAAACCTGCACATCGTATGTATCGGAGCCGCTCACTGTTGCCGTGTATTCGGTTCCTTTTCCCTTCAGCTCGTGAACCCGGTTCTGACGGTAATACATCATGCCCCGCTCGTAAATACGCTGCTCCGCAAGCTCTCGTATAGTGGCTTCTTCCAGCAAAATCCATCCTCCTATGATACTTTGCGAGATATCGATCTATATGGTAATATATGAGTAGCTCATTTATTCTGGTTTAAGGCTGCTGTCATGGCCTCCGCGTTCTCAATAGCTGATTTTTCCGAGGAGAAGCAGTTCAGTGCTTTTTCGGCAGTCTCTATGGAATCCGCAAGCACCAACTCAACCCGGCTGCCAAGCAGTCTCTTGGCTTGACGGAATACCAGCCTGTAATCCGGGCTAGAGGCCACCATCACATAGTAATCTGCCATATCACTGTGGGCAGCGTTAACAAGCTCAGCTACAGAGGGACAGGATGCTTCTGAACCGGACACGATGATGGATGCCCCGGCATCCTGCAGCCTGTGGGCTGTTTCCTCGTCCTCCGCGACTGCCAGCGCGGCCACGTTCATCAACGCGTCATGAACATTCAACGCGTGGGGCTCACTCATATTGGTAATCCGTATATTCCGCAGCAATCCCCATCCAACAGCCTGTTCTATAACATGGCCGACAAAATTCGTGTGAAGATGTACCTCTATTTCGGAATTCCATCTATTGACCAGAGCGAAGTTACTGAACTCCTTAAGCTGATTTTCCACCTCGGAGCACCTCAAAAGCGGGTTCTTCAAGGAGAATGTAACGCAATATGGCCGCACCATATCCTTCCTGGGATCTGAGATGTTTTCCCATGATTTGAGTCCAAGTGAGAGACTGACTGCCGGAGAAACAAAATTACCATCCAGACCCTTGAGGCAGCCATTCAGGAATACGGACATAATACGCGAGCCCGCTTCATTTTTCTCCTTCTCAGTAAGGGATTTCTCCCCCGCGTTCAAAGCCGCGGTCAGCATCTCCGAAATGGGCATATTTGCCCTAACCGCGTGGTATGCGCCTTTGGCCGCTGCCTTGGCGGCGGTTATGAAGGGACGGTCCGGCTGTTCCGGAATGACCCGCTGAGCATGGAGGATTCCATACTGGAAGGCTTTGCCGAACTCGGAACTGGTGGCATTGTACTTGCCTGAAAGCCCCTTGGCTATACCACGGAACATCTGCGCCAGCACCACACCTGAATTACCTCTGGCGCCGAACACCGCTGCCGTGGCCACACGACTGGCAAGCCCGCCGATACTTGTATCCTTCACATCTGCCAGTGGCATTATTGCCGCATTCATGGTACGAAGAATATGGGTTCCCGCAAGGCACCCGCCGCCTTCCAAACCGTTTATATTCTCATACTCCAGCAGGAATTCACTGTAAGCACCTGCTATCATGCGCTTGAAATCACTGCCTGTAATAACCTCTTTGTTATCACCTGTCATATGTTCACCCGCTTTCAAACTAGATTTAATGTGATGGCTGATGAAAACATAAAAATTTTCATCTTGCTTATATTAAACAGGATTTTATTATATTATTCGCGAAATAATAAGAATAACCTTTTTTTACTACGAAATCTTAGTGAACACAAGCCAAAGGCGCAGTGGGAACTTAGATTTCATGTAAGGGCGTGTGGACACTGGAAGGTGTCCAGTAAGTTTACAACGAAATCTTAGCGAGTCAAGCCCGTAAGGGCGCAGAATCGGTTAGATTTCGTGTAAGGGCGTAGAGCGACACGAAGTTAGTCCCTTTAGGGGTGCAGAACACCGTTTTGCACGGAGTTTTATTATGGGGAAATAAGAATTCATGATTTCATCATATTTACGGACTTCCCTTTTTGAACTGGAGATAGTTTTTTATGCCAAGAATTAAAAAAAAGAACAATATAAAAACGGACAATATGCCGGCTTCGGACAAAGTACGTGACGAAGGCGTGAGCCACTCTCGCAGAGGGCGTCCCAGCAAGGCCGAGGTGCAGGCCAGACTGGAAAAAGAACAGAAGGAAAATACAAAAACCGCGTCAGGCGTAGAGCGGGAGAAGATTTTCGCATTGGATATAGGCACCCGAAGCGTCATCGGCATCGTTGCGGAAAAAGACGAAGAAGGCGTGCTGCATGTCCTTGCCACAACCCGGCAGGAACATAAGACCCGGGCCATGCTTGACGGTCAAATCCACGATGTGCTTCAGGTCGCGACGGTAATCCGTCAGGTGAAGAAAACCCTGGCAGATCAGGTGGGGCCAATCTCCACCGCAGCCGTCGCTGCCGCAGGCCGAGCCCTCTATACCGCGACAGCCACCGCGACAGCCGAGATTGAAGGGCTCATCACCGAGGAGCAGCAGCGGAGCCTGAACTTTGCGGGTGTACAGGCAGCCCAGACGAAGCTGGCTGAAAACCATACCATAGAGGATCCTACCCTCTATTACTGCGTAGGCTACAGTACCATAGGCTACGCCCTTGATGACCTGCCGTTAAAGACCCTTGTCGGGCAAAAGGGAAAGAAGGCACAGGTAACGGTCATCGCAACCTTCCTGCCCCGTCAGGTCATCGACTCCATGCAGACCGCCCTCCATGAATGCATGCTGGAAATGCAGGCGCTGACACTGGAACCCATCGCGGCTATAAACGTGCTGATTCCCGTTTCAATGCGCCATCTGAATCTGGTGCTGGTGGACATCGGAGCCGGCACTTCGGATATCGCCATAACCCGTAACGGCGCTGTGGTGGCTTATGGAATGGTTCCTCTTGCGGGGGACGAAATTACTGAGGCTATTTCCAACAAATTCCTGCTTGACTTCAACGTAGCGGAAGAGGTTAAACGCAAGGCTGCCAACGGTCAAGGAGCCAGCTTCCGGGATATTCTCGGCAATAGCCATGCCATGAAGGCCACGGAAATAATCGAACCCATCCTGCCCGATGTCCAGAAATTCGCTCATTCCATTGCAACTGAAATCCTGAAGCTGAACGGAGATCAGGCTCCCCAGGCTGTAATGCTTGTGGGAGGCGGATCATTGACACCAATGCTCCAGCAGTTTGTATCCCGTGAACTTGCCATCCCAGAGAACAGAGTGGCTGTCCGCAGGCCTGACGCCGTAGAAGGCATAGTGGACATACCTGACGAGCTGCGTCTGCCTGACGCGGTTACGCCTCTGGGCATACTGAAGGTTGCGTCCGTAAACAAGCTGCATTTCCTGTCAGTATTCGTCAACGACACCTCCTACAGCCTGTTCCACTTCCGGGACCTTACGGTTTCAGACGCGTTGCTCAGTGCCGGAATACAGCTTAAGAAATTCGACGGTCATCCGGGGCTTGGCCTTATGGTCACCATCAATGGGAAAAAGAAGATTTTCCCCGGAACCATGGGAACCTCTGCCGTTATAACTATGGATGGCAAGAACGTCACCCTCAACACTCCGATTCATGACAACAGCTATATAAACGTCATGCCCGGAAAGAATGGGCAATCCCCCGAGATTCCGGTCAAGAACGTAGTGACCACCATCCCCGGCTATGAAATCTATATCAACGATAAAAAGGCATTCATACAGCCCCGCCTTCAGGTCAACGGCAAGCCCGCAGATATGAACAGGCTGCTGGCAGACGGCGATGTTATAGAAAGCAGTGTTTCCAAGACAGTCGGGGAAGCGCTCCTCTCCGCGGGCTACCCGCCCACCGGCAGGAAAATACACTATAAGCTCAATGGCAGAGAGTCCACCTATTCCTGTTCACCGGAAATACTTTTGGAAGGTGAACCTGCAACCATTTCCCAACCCATACAGGATGGGGATCATGTGGAATACATCGAAGATGGGGACCCAAAGCTCAAGGATGTACTCAACATCAAGGATTTGGAAATATCCACAATCATATACTACAATGATGAAGAATACCGAATTCCAACCGGAACCGTTCAGCTTGAGATGAACGGACATTCGGCAAGTCCCAACACTCTGCTGGAGGATGGCTGTGATATCAGGTTCCGCAAGGATGAACACCGCGTGGCCACCGTAAGCGATGCGCTTCTGGCTGTTGGCTTTCAGCCTCCGGCGGCAACAAGCCGGATTTCAGTACGTATTCTTGTCAACAATATGGATGTGGAGTTCACTTCGCCGATCAATAACAAGGATACCCTGGAAATCATCATGACACCTTTGGATCCCCCCGGCGATTCCCAAGGCAAACCGATAGAGCCAACTACCACGGGTACCCCATTCAGCGAAACGGAAATGGCTCAGGAACCAAAATCCGAACCCGCCCCCGAGCCACCGAAAAAAATGAGCATAGAAGATTTCATGAGGAGATTCTGAAGCCTGAACCAAAGAGGACGCCAGACCACTACGGCCTGACGTCCTCTTTTATACTCACGTTGAAAATGCGATATGCCTGTTATGCGTATACCTGCTGCATCATCCTGTCGAAGCCTTCCTCAGCTTCGATAGATCGGTACCTTACACAGGTTTTTTGCCAAGGTATTTCCCCATCTTTCAGTGACTGTTCCAATGCCCGGATAAATTTACGGATTTCAGGAGAATCCGCTTCGCCTTTTGGAAGCCGCAGGAACTCAAGCACAGATGAATCAAATCGGTATCGCAATCGCCCTGAACAGCTCATATCCGTTCCTAGACTGTACCCTATAAGAAGAGAAGTTTCACGCTTTTTTACAACCGTACTCCAACCGAACATAACAACCACCCTTTCCAATATATCTTTACAGGGAACTTTATTCTACATGGAAAGGATATTTCCTGCACAAAATTAAATAAAATTTATTATATTTTTCTAGCTATAAATACTATTTATGCTACAATAAATGATTTCATATCGTTTTTGCCGTTCTTCCTATTGTTCAACCTATTATCCCACTTAACCGGCAGCGATAGAACAGTATACCTGCACTCAACTCTGCTGTCTGAAAAATGGGCCTTCCGCCACTGATGCCCCAACCCTTTTTGACGCGCCTCCAATCTTGCCGATCATGACATCAGTCCAATCGGAGAAATAACTTCCCGTAAAGGAATACAGCTCCAGCATATCCCCAAGGGCTTCGTAAAAGCCCCTGTCATTCCCAAATTTCCTGCGCCATGCGCTTCTTGCGCCAGGGATAAGATTTTCCCTGCCCTGCTCTGACAGGAAATATGCCCCAAGGAACTCCTCCCCCTCTATATCAGGATTCTTCAACAGCCCTTCTACGCTATTCGCACGATTCCTTCCCCTATTGCTCCAATCAGCAGATATCCGGGCATAGCTTTCCAGAGCAGAGGGAAAGTCATTTCTGCTCTCCAGCAGCTTGCCCCGGCAATAGGCAGCCATATTGCTGTCCCTGCCATCATGTGAATATATATTGAAGGCCAGCTCGTACTGACCAAAGTTCAGCGCGTTTTCAGCAATCTCAAGGGGATTTTCCCCAATGTCCTCGCGAATGGAAAGCCTGAGATATTCCAGCCATGTCTGACTGCCTCCCGGCCGCTGTCCCTCAAGCTCATCACACCTATCAAGCAGCCCCTTATCAGCCGCTTCGGCAAGGAAGCTGTAAATCCGAGTGCCCGGAAGCGCCTCCTTTTCGTAAATAATCAAACATCCATTGCCCCGAGTCGCCCCAACATAAAAATACTTCCATGCCATAACCGGATTGAACCTCAATTCGCTCAATATGTCATAGAGCAGGACCGACGGGTATTCCATTCCCTTGCAGTCTATAACATCAGTCACGGCATCCCCTTCACGAAGCCTGAAATCCTTTTTCCCCTCCGATTCGCGGAATGCGAAAATTGCCTGCAGCTCACCTGAATCGGTTTTCCTCCAGAGTTCTTCGATAAGCCTCCTTTGATTATCCGCGCCGGGGCAAATCCACACAGGGCGCATTCCCCTTGCAGCAAGGGGCGGCACCTGTATCTCCTCTATCTCTGACTGCTTCAAGCTCAAGATATCACTGGTTCTAAAATACTGCACCACATAGTTCTGAAAATCTATCACGCTACGACCGGATCTGTAATTATAGTGCAGGTAGTGGGGCCTGATACTGTTTTCCTCCAAAGCTCTTCCCCTGTAGCGGGCATAGGAATTAGCCACCGTACGCATCCAGCCTTCATTGAAATAGGTTGGCTGAACCATTTGACAACGATCCGATGCCATACGGCTGGCCTTCGCATCCCCAAGCAAATGAAAAATCGCCAAAAGCTCCATCTGAGTCAGATCCTGACACTCGTCAACGAAAACAGCCTCATAAACCTTGCCTTTTTCCTTCGTTGGCGGCACCTTCAAAATCATACGGGCTATGTCATTATCATCAAACAACAGCCGACGTCTTAGATACGTCTGGTATTTTTCATAGGTGCCATAAAGGTTTTTCACCCAAAGAATATCCTTCACACTGTCCTTCTTCTCGTCACGAAGGCGCTCCTGATACTCCTCCTCCGACAAATACTCCGGTATACCGTCAAGCCTCCCGAAATCTATGTCAATGGGAACAGTCCCCTTGATAATACCATGGATTTCCCTCCATACCGCCAGAAGTGTCGTTTCATTGCTCTGCTGGGAAAACGCGGGGTCATTATGATTCCAGAACCGGGTCCAGTCTACCTCTTCCCGCCAAAATCTGCGGAAAACCGCCATGCTTTGCGCCGCGTTAAGCAGGCTGCGCTCCGGCAGCCTTGGATAGTTCTTCATCAGCCTGGACTTCAGAAAGTCGAAGGTCGTCCTTATATCAGTCAGCCCTGCGGCCCCCTCATTAGCAAAGCTCTTCTTCAGTTCAAAGCTAAGTGTGTATACAAGATTTTCAGACATCGTAAGATACAGGCAGCGCCGCTTTCCGCCACTTGCCTGATCATGAATCCACTTCAGCCCCACAACGGATTTTCCCGCGCCGGCATTGCCAATGACGGAAAGATTCTCCATGGACTCTCCGCTCTCCATTACGCTCCGCTGAGCCTCATCAAACACAAAATGTCCGGGATTTGCCAGATACTCCCCGAAGGAGATTGTACCCTCCCTTTGGATATCCTGCCAAGAGGTCATACGGCGCAAGAAATCACCCACATCATAGTAAACATAGCCTATACTCTTGCCGGTTATATTCCTGATGTCCACCATCTGACGGTCATGGCGGCTTATCTTAAGCAGTGTCAGTATACCTCCATTCAGCACCATGCTCAATCTATGGTCTCCTATGCGCCTCTTGAACACGCGCCTTCCCCTGCGTCCTGCTACCAGTTTGATATCGTTTCCGGCAGCCCTTCTAGTTCCACGAAATATATCCTCCAGCTTGGCAAGACGCGAGCCGAAGGTCTTCCAGAAACGTTCCTGATACTCCCTAGGAACATTCCTGAAGATATGCTTATCAAACTGTATTCCGCGGATAAGTCCCTCCGGTCTTTTCGACCTGCTCCCATTATCCATGATAATACCCCAAGTCTCTTTCAATTCTAATCCTCAATGTCTTCATTTATCTGTGAAACAGCCTCCGTCAAAAACTTCTCCAATGCCTCACTGTCACTGTGCACCATTTTCTCGATCAGCCGCTGAAGGGCTTCATACTCCGCCTTTTTAAGCTTCGTTTCGCAGAGCATGTCATAAGCGCCCTCCAGGAAAATCTTTATCCGCTGTCTTTCACCGCAGGATTTCAAAGCCAGTTCATATTCATGCACGAGGATATCATAATCGTGATCCGTCCTGTGTCTATACTCATAGGTACCGGACTGCTTCGAGTCCTCGGAAATGGCCTTCATTGCCTTTATGGCGTTGTTAAAATCCTTATTGTAAAGCTTTTGGCTGAGTGTGTCTGCCCGTTGATTGAATTCCTTCATGGTATCCTCGAACTCCTCAACAGCCTCCTTGAATTTCAACAGTATACCCATTTGAGACTTCAATCCGGACTGACCGTCACGCATTTCCTCAAATACACCGTTAAGCTTGTCAGTCTGTTCTCGAAGCCCCTCAAGCCGTTTGCCATAGTCCTCAAAGGTCTCTGCCGCCCCTTTGGCTGCCAGTTTTTCATTGAGCTCATCCACATAGCTGTTGAGCTGGCGTATATACTTGTCGATTTCCTCTAAACCCTTATGGTATTTTATAACAGCTTCACACACCCGCTGCAAATCCTCTTTAGTTTCAGATGACATCCTTTGCCTCC
>DOYB01000035.1 GCA_003518745.1 Selenomonas sp.
GCCTCAGGTCTTTAGAATTGGTCCTTATTGGGTCTACTTTGGGGCTGATGAAAGCAAACCACTAGAACCTGTCCATGTTCATGTGGCAGAGGGTAGCCCAACACCTAATGCCACAAAAATTTGGATAACGAACACCGGTAAATGCTTGCTATGCCATAACAAAAGCAGAATACCTGATAAGGCTCTGCATAATATCGTGAGAGTTATCGAAGCAAGATCTGGCAGCATAGTGAAGAAATGGTTTGCCTTCTTTGGTGAAGTCACATACTATTGTTGATGTCATATCACCTACAGATAGCATAGAAATCAACAGATTATTAATGCGGAGGTATAATCATCAAGCTCAACCGGCATAAAGCATTCTCCCTTCATTCTGTATATTTCTATGCTTTTCTCAGAATGTCTTTCCTGCCATGAACCAAAGCCTGCCACGGCTTTCGGCTTCTTTGGACATGAGCTTGTCGCTGCCGATGTAGCGAGTGCATAGATACCTTACCTTAAAGGATAATTTTGGGCTTCCCACGTAGCTGCGCTGTTCTCTCTGCATGCTCAAGCAGTTTATCTAGATCCTCAAAATTCCTGATTCTCTCCACGAAGTTTTGTCTCCACTTTGTGTAATCGAATTTCTCCCGCAAAATAGTGGCTATGAAGATTTCAGTTTCTTTTGCTCCCAAATGCGTAGATAAGCATTCCAGCCCCCGGTCAATCACTTCTACGGTATTCACATTCATTCCAGGTCACCTCTTTCAACAAAGAAAACAGCGGGATTCATCATGCGTATAGCCTCCGTCTGATACTTCAGAACACGCTTGTCTGTAGATAAAAAAACATCACACTCAGCCAGAACAGCGCAGGCTATATGACAGGCATCCATCAAATGTATGCCCCTCGCCATAATATCAGTTGCCATCCTCCGCACGGTCTCATCTTGCTTTCTGCTGACAAATACATGCGTATACTGATTGATAAAAGCTTGAATATCCGCACGCTTCTGTGCAAAAGGATTAGCTGCGTTCTCAGCTTCAAGAATATATGATGTTGCCAGTTCCAGTTTGCCTTTCCGTATTTGTTCTTGTATTTCCAGCTTTGCCTGTGTCTCGATATGAATAACAGGTTGGGATTGATCGTCAAAGGGACGATTGTAACAACAGTTATCAAGATATACTCGCATGCTTCCCTCCTTGCCAGCTTCAATTAGCCAAAAGCCTCCCTATGCCTAAATTTTAGCACAGGGAGGCCCTTTTTTCTATGCTTTTCTCAGATGTCTTTCCTGCCATGAACCAAAGCCTGCCACGGCCTTCGGCTTCTTTGGACATGAGTTCGTCGAGACCGTTGGGGCGAGTGCATAGATACCTACTTATGATTGACAGTCGAAATGAAAAAACTAGGAACTTTTTTACAGACCTTTTCTTATGCTTTATTTTAGCAGATTTCCACCAGATCCACGTCCAGCATTATTGCCAGATCCCTGATCTGATCCTCGGTCAGACGGAAGGAAAGCACCGTATGATGTCCGCCGCCGGCCTGAATCCAAGCGGTAGAGCCCTCCTTCAAGCCTACCTTCGGGGTCCAGAGCTGCTTTGCCACCGGCAGATGAGGTGTCTCGGCCTCAGCCTTGCGGCACTCAACAGGATAGCTGATGATGCGGAAGCCTTCCCTAAAGTCTGCGATGGTGAGGTTTACGCCTTCTCCATCAGCGCCGGTGAATACCAAGCGTGCCGGGTCATCCTTGCCGCCGATATCCAAGGGATGTACCTCTACCCGAGGCTTGTCGCTGGCAATGGTGGGATCCACCTCCAGCATGTGGGCGCCAAGAATAGCCTCATGGCCCTTGCGGAGATCCAGAGTGTAATCCTCCATAAATACGGTGCGGTCATTGTGCGCCATAATCTTCATAAGGCGGGTAAGAGCAGCATGCTTCCAATCACCCTCCGCGCCGAAACCATAGCCATCACGCATCAAGAGCTGTACCGCAAGACCCGGAAGCTGTTTCAAGCCCTTCAAATCCTGGAAGTTGGTGCAGAAGGCGTTATATCCCCTGTCATCCAGGAACTTCTTTATTGCAATGTATTCCCGTAGCTGATAGCGCACGGAAGCAGTGAAGTCTGCCTCATCGCGGCCATTTAGATTAAGGGTATATGCCTCCTTGAGCTTGGCATATTCAGCGTCAATGGCTTCCTCCGAAACGGCGTCAACCACTTCCACCAATTCTCCCACAGGCCAGTAGTCAACGGTCCAGCCCAAACGAATCTGAGCCTCTACCTTGTCGCCTTCGGTTACTGCCACGTCACGCATGGTATCACCAAAACGGCAAACCTTGATATGGAAGCTTTCATTGTAAGCCACGGCTACGTCCTGCCAGGAGGCAATCTCCTCACGAACCTCCTTGTCACCCCACCAGCCATATACGACCTTGTTGTTAATGCCGAGTCTGGCGTTCAGATAGCCGTATTCACGATCTCCATGAGCGCTCTGGTTCAGATTCATATAGTCGAAGTCGATGGTATCGTACGGGATGTCATTCCTGTACTGGGTGGCCAAATGGAGAAGGGGCTTCTGCAGGAGCACGGTGCCGCGAATCCAGTTCTTGGCGGGAGAGAAGGTATGCATCCAGGTGATGACACCGGCTACCTCGTCATTATAGTTAACATCCTTCATGAACTGGGTAATGCCATCGGCAGTCGTCATAACTCCCTTGAATTCCACGGGATACGGCAAATCGCCGCTGTCGTTCAGCTTCTTGACAATATCCTCGGCATTCCTTGCCACGTTCTTCAGCTGCTCTTCACCATACAGGAACTGACTGCCTGCCACGAACCAGAATTTGTAATTTTTGATTTCCAACATGTTATTTGTCCTCCCCTTTTAACCTCGTAACCCAAAACTCAATCAAGCTAAATCACTATCATCTACTGCCGAAGCGGCCCGCTCCGCGGCAAGGCCCGCCTGATAACGCTCTATGAACCTGCGGCATCCTTCAGCACGCTCCGCCCCCGGTTCCAACGTACTTCCCTTGTCCCCGCCGAACACCTTGTTATCCAAAAAGTCCGCCAGAGTCTCGTTGGCTTCATGGCATTTGGCATAAATCGCCAGAACCGCCATTCCCCACGGACCGCCTTCACCTGCCGTACCCATGACGGTTATCGGCATATCCAGCATATCCGCCAGAGCCTGCTGTCCAATTACCGGGGTGCTGAACAATCCGCCCTGAGCAATCATAACGTCAGTCTTAACGCCCTCTTCTTTTACGAGTATATCCATGCCAATCTTTAGCGGAGCAAATGCGCTGTAAAGCTGTGTCAGCATGAAGTTTGCCAGTGTCATGCGGCTGTGCGGCGTTCTGAAAAACATGGGGCGTCCCGTTTCGACACAGGTTATGTTTTCACCGGATAGGCAATTGTAGTTGACCAAATCCCCCGCGTATTTATCCGCGTAGCGCGCTTGTCCAAGCAGAGCGCCATAAAGCTGATTCGGCGTCAAATCATGACCAATGGCGGCGGCAAACTCTCCGAAGAGCTCTACCCACGCGTTGAGATCCGAGGAACAGTTATTGGTATGCACCATAGCCACAGGAGCGCCATCGGGCGTCGTAACGATATCTATATCCTTGTGGACGGCCTTGAGGGGAGCCTCCAGCACATTCATGGAAAATGCCGAAGTACCGACAGAGATATTGCCCGTGCGCTTGCGGACGCTTCTCGTACTCACCATACCCGTACCGGCATCTCCCTCAGGCGGCGCCATGAGGCTGCCTGAAGCCAAGGTTCCCGTAGGATCCAGAAGGCGTGCTCCGCTCTCCGTAAGAGTCCCTGCCATCTCGCCCGCCCGCAGCGGCTTTGGCAGGATATCCTTCAATTTCCAGTCATATCGTTTGGACTCGGAACGCTGCTCAAAGGCAAACAGCATTCCCTCGTCATAGGAACCGGAAGCCTCGTCAATCGGGAACATTCCCGACGCGTCCCCAATGCCCAAGACCTTTTTGCCCGAGAGCTGCCAGTGAATATATCCTGCCAGAGTCGTAAGGAAATCAATATCCTTTACATGCTCCTCTTCGTTCAGCATTGCCTGATAAAGATGGGCAATGCTCCAGCGCAAAGGAATGTTGAATTGGAACACTTCCGTGAGCTTTTCCGCCGCTTCACCCGTAATATTGTTGCGCCAAGTGCGGAACCCGGCCAGTTGTTTGCCGGCTTTGTCGAAGGGAAGATAGCCGTGCATCATGGCGCTGACACCGATGATGCCCACCTTCTTCAGTTCCTCGTCATATTCCTCCCGCACTTTTGCCGCTATGCCGGCAAAACAGCTTTGTATTCCCTGCCAAGCATCCTTCAATTCATAGGTCCAAATTCCGTCCTTGAGCTCATTTTCCCATCCGTAGCTATCAGAAGCCAGCACCTGACATGCCTCGTCCGTCAGCACTGCTTTGATACGGGTCGATCCGAGCTCTATCCCCAGAGCCGTACGGCCCTCCTTTATTGCTGCACCGATTGCTTTCTTGTCCATCTGTCCTTACTCCTTATCCATTAGACGCGTTTGCTGTCTTCTTGCCCTCCATTGAGCTTGTGGAGGAAAGCTTGCTCTTATGCTCTGTTATAAGCGCCTGCATGACTATGAATACACACAGGAGAGCGCCAACCACGATTTTTGTCCACCAAGCGGACAGGGTTCCCTGAAAATTGATGAAGGTGAGGATAACCCCCTGAATGAGCACGCCGAAGAGTGTGCCGGGAATGAATCCCACACCGCCTGTAAGCAGGGTGCCGCCGATAACGGAGGAAGCGATGGCATCCATCTCCATGCCAAGACCGTGAAGGTTATAGCCCGTAAGCATTATGAGTGAGTACACCACGCCGCCAAGGGCTGAGCAGAAACCGCTGATGGTGTAAACCATGACCTTTGTGCGAAAAACCGGCAAGCCCATGAGGGATGCTGAGGATTCATTCCCGCCTATGGCAAATACGGTTCGTCCGAATTTCGTATATCCAAGGACTATAGCCGCCACCAGCATGGCCAGCAGTGCTATGATGGCACCTACTGAAATAAATCCCACACCCAAATCTATACGCGCGCTCGCAATGGCAACATAGGCTTCGTTATCAATGGTGATGGTATCGCGGGAGATAACGGCTGTCATGCCGCGGCAGAAGAACATGCCCGCCAAGGTGATGATAAAGGGCTGCAAATCGAACTTAGTGATGATATATCCCTGCAGGAGTCCGAAGATTGTTCCCAGAAGCAGTACCCCGATTACCGCAATCCCGACAGGAATCCCCGTATTGGCCAGGACCCATGCCAGAATCATACAGCAAAGAGCAACCACAGCGCCGACTGAAAGATCGATTCCTCCAATCAGCAGAGTGAAGGTAATGCCTACAGTCACCACAATCAGCGCGGCATTATCGATAAAGAGATTCAGGAACACCTGGGGCCTCATAAAGCCCTTATACATGGCCATGCCCACTCCGTACAATATCAGGAAGAGCACAACCGTAACAGCGAAGGAAAAATACTGTGAAGCAACCAACTGATTTATACGGCTTCTCACGACTGGCTCACGACCTTTCTCTCAGAATCATTACCGGAAGCACGGCCTGCCTTCCATTTGTTGAAAATCTCCTGGCAGCGTTTGGACTGGATCAGGCAGATTACTATAACGGCAATGGCCTTAACCACAGGCAGTTGGTCAGCGGAAACGCCCAACGCGTACATGGTGGTGGTCAGAGTCTGAATGGTGATGGCGCCTATCACGGAGCCTCCGATGTAGAACTTGCCGCCGGAAAGAAGTGTACCACCTAGCGCGACTGCCAGTATGGCATCCATTTCCATGTTGAGTCCCGCGTTGTTGGCATCAGCCGCGCGAATCAGTGAACTCTCGATAAGTCCCGAAACACCGGCGCAGAATCCGGAGAACGCGTATACCAGGAAAAGCACCATTGTAACATTGATGCCGGTGAAACGGCTTGCAGTGGGATTGATACCTACTGACTGGACGAAGAGACCGATACTGGTCTTCTTCATAAGGAACACAACCAAGAGCACCATAGCCAACGCTATGAAGATGTTTGTAGGCAGGATGTTCCCCGGAATAACACCGGCTATATAGCTGAAGGGCTTATAATATACCGTGATGATCTGGCCCTCTGTCATGAGCTGCGCGATACCGCGGCCTGCTGTCATGAGAATCAAGGTTGCCACAACCGCCTGAATCTTGAACTTCGCCACCAAAAGGCCGTTCCACAGGCCGCACAAAATGCCGATTCCGATAGAGGCAAGTATGGCAAGAATCATGGGATTTTCTGCCACGCCGTCTCCACGGCCGCCTATGATGGTACAGGCCATAGCCGCCGAAATGGCAACCACAGCGCCAACGGAAATATCAATACCGCTGGTCGCGATGACGAAGGTCATACCAAGAGAAAGTATAATCAAAGAACTTGAACGATTGAGTATATCGATGAGACGTCCGTACAGTCTGCCATCCTCGGTAAGCTGTATGGTCAAAAAGCCATCTACGAATATGGTGTTGAATATCAGCAGTGTTCCCAGCGCCACCACCGGCAAAAACAGGGAGCTTGACATAAATTCCTTAAATTTTCCCATCACGCAGCACCTCCTGCAATGGCCTTCATGAC
>DOYB01000264.1 GCA_003518745.1 Selenomonas sp.
GTCCACTGGAGATCCTGACCAATCATTCCACTGAGCTGTCCCACAAGTACTGACGTGTCTATATTGCTGACCACATTCGACAGACTGGAAAGATTGTCCGCCACATTCGTCATCTGCTCCAACGCGGAGAACTGAGCCAACTGGGAAAGATATTCTCCATTATCCTGAGGATCAAGAGGATCCTGATTTTCCATCTGCGTCACAAGTAGCTGCAGGAACGCATCCTTACCAAGAGCATCATTGGCAGTCACTGTTTTTCCTGCAGTCTGATCCGCGGCATACTGGGCCGCGTCATAGGTGACGCCACCTACAGTAATTGTATTCAATGAATTTGACATATTCCTTCTCCTATATACAACCTAAACCCTGTAATCAACGCCTTCTTCAGCACTCTCATAGCCGGGATCGGCCGAAAGCTCTCCGCTTTCTTCCTCAAAGGCTTCCATATCAAAACTCCTGTTGCGACGAGAGCCATTCTGCTGATTCTGCTGCCATGCCTGCTGGCTCTGACCGTTAAGCAATCCATCATCAGAAAGCCCCGCGTAAACCTCAACATTGTCAACCTTGATTCCTTGATTAGAAAGCTCCTGCTTAAGCTGTACCAAGGAATGCTCGATTATGGCGCGAACCTGCGCGTTATCGCTGTGGAACGAGGCTGTTACCGCCCCATGCTCCGAAACCGACACTCTCAAGGTCAAATCCCCAAGATGCTCCGGTTTAAGATGCATCACCATTTCGGTATTGCCTGAGCTGCGAATGAGTCTGGCCTGCTCCACGATCTGCCCGGGAATATCAAACTCCTGTGCAGATGCCATAGGCGGCTGAGTCCCTTCTGATGCCTGAGCTTGCGCTGTGTTCAGCGTCTGTTGGAAACCTATAGGCTGCTGATGCTGTGGATTAGGCTGTGACACAGTCTCTTGCTGCACAGTTCCCGAAACCTGCTGCCGTGTGCTTGACCTATTGGCTTCATGCCCCTCCACATTCTCTTGAGGAACTGTCGCCTGCTGCCCTGTCATCTGACGTCTTTCTTCGGGCTGTTGCCTGCCGTCTCCCATTTGCTCCTGACCATGCATCATTTTCCTAAATGAACCCGTCGTCTGTTCAGCTTCAACCTTTTCACCATTTCCGGTTCCTGTAAAATCGGTGGACTCAAGACGTGGCTCCTGCCGCCCCTTCACTATCGACGCGGCTGCCGGAGCCTGTTCTACAGTTTTCTCTGTTGAAGTAAGCCCCGTTTCCGGTACATCCTCAACTTGGGGTATACTCTTCTCTACAGGCTTAAAATTAAACGCGCTCTGTCTTCTGTCAATCTGTTGAATTCTGTCCTGTGGAATGGCAAAGCCTTGTGTTCCGGATACATTCTCCTGTTCAGGCTGAACAGAGCCAATCATCTCTGCTGAACCTTTTAACATATTGGATACTGCTTCAGGATTTCGCTCCATAATTGGACGAATTGCATCCCCTGTACTCATCGGTCTTTCCAGACTATGCAGATTCTGTTGAACATTCCCATTCTGCATGAATCGCGTCAACGAGGCCTGCGCATCTTGCATCACTGGCATGCCCTGCATTCCCGGTTGAGCCTGTGGGCGGTTCGCCTGTGTCCCTTGCTGCGTCCGCTGCGGGTCTTCATTCGGTGGCAACTGCTGTATCTGCTGATCTGATATGCCCTTAGCATCCTGTGCTGTCCACATAACCTGCGGCATATTCATAGTTTTGGCCTGAGAAGCATCCAAATTCTGATTGTTCAACGCATTTCCGGTCTGAACCTGAAACTCACCCATAAACCGAGTTCCACCCGGCATCTGAGAATTTGGCAACCCCGCCGCGTTTAACGCGGCTTCACCTGCTTCCGCGGCCCCGACAGCCTGATTACTTCCCTGACCGCCAGTCTGCTTCCAGCCTCTTCCCGAAAGTATATCCAGCATGGATTTTCCCTTTTGGAAAGCCTCATCAGATTGGGGAAGGATAGTTTGCAGGTTAGCGGAAGGAACCTCATTCTCTGTCGGAATCTCCAACACAACGCCTGCCATTCCTGTCTCTACCTGTGGCCTTACACTTTGAGCATTCGCGGCCTTAACATCAGACGCTTCTGCCTGACCTGGCTGCTCTGCCGTATCATGTTCCTCTGAAGCGGACGCATTATCCTGCTGTTTGGGCTGGGAAGTCGCTGCTATGGCCGCCGCGATGGGATCCTTCGGAAGATTCACAGCCTCATCAACTGCCCCCATTGATCCTTTTGTGGATTCGCTAATGTCCTGAGTCTGTTCCAGCACATCACCGAATTTTCCATTTTTCTGGGAAGCCGCGTGACCTCGTCCAGCGGTTCTCGCAGAAGCTGCCCTGCCGTCTCCTGAAATCTGACGCCCTTTGCCGGACTGTGCGGGTCCCCGCGCTAAGGGCATCACATTTGTGCCTGCTGCCATTCTTTCACCTCACTTTCTTTTTTTAGAGCCGTATTGTAATTCTCAAATTCATTGACAAAACGGTCTCTTACTTTTTTATCGGCTGTTTTAGTACTTTAGTTAAGCGTTTTCATAAATTTTTTCATAACCTCAGCCTCGCTGCCCGCCGGTGGTTCCTTTCCATCCCTCAAATCATGGAATAGCTTCTGCCATTCCTCCGGCAGCAAAACCTCTGCCATTTGCGTCTGGAGCTCTCCCATTTCCAGCATGGTCCAAACCGCGAGGGCGCAGTTCTCGTTTACCTCTTCACGAAGCATAGATACGGCTTCCGCGGGATTTTCATATATCTTGCCCTCCAGTGAATCTCTATTCTTCAGGAAAGGAGCGTACGCCGCGCAGACCTCCGGTGGCAGATTCCCAATGGTATACAACAGAAAATCTGCATGATACCGGGGATCATACCACTGCTTTAGCTGCTGAAGCAGCTTACTGCCGGAGTCCCGCATATGAATCTGCCACCAAAGCCGGAGCAGGCCTCTTTCCATAGGATTGGCCTGCAGCCCTTTCTTCAGGTATTCGTCCGCGCCACGGACATCGAATTGCATCATCCGAAGCTTCGCCGCGGAATAGCAGGCTTCCGGCCAAACCACATGTGTCTGATCCGTCAGGCCCTTTTCGTTGACCTGCAATCGATCCCGATTCTCATAAATCTGAAACCCCTGCTTAAAGCTCTCCTCCGCCTCCGTATAGCGGCGCAAATGAAAGTACATCGAGCCCTGAATCAGGCGAAACTCAGCAATTTCCGGATAGGTGTCCACCGCATCCTGAATAGCGGCCTCAATCTCATGCACTGGATGTCCAAGTTGATTGAGCGCGGCGATAAGCAGCCTGGACTCCTCCCCTCCAAGACGCTTTCTGCGGTTGGGATTGAAGACAGCCTTCAACGCGTACTCCAGAACCTTCTCTTTATCCCCCAGTCCCCAGTAGCAGTCCGCGAAGAAAATCGCGTCGTCCGGATTCTCGCCGTGCTCCGCGGCATACTGTTTAAGTAAAGCCAGATTCCGAGACAGTTTTCCTTTAACTATGCTTGCGGAATATCCCGTATGATAGATGACCACCTCGTTAAGACTGGCTACAGTCCATCCTGCTTTATTCAGTGTCAGCCTCTCATGGATCCAGCCCTCATATCGTATTTCGGGCATCCGACGAAAAACACGAACCATGACGGCCTGGGAAAGAATACGTCCTTCATTGTCGGCATCTATATTGAGCAGCGGATTCTGGATAGCAACGGTATCAGGCCTTCTTTTCACGCATTCCTCCACTGCCATACGAATCTTCGGCAAGTCACCTGCGGCAAAGTACTCGTCCGCATCCAAAAAGACAATCCAGTCTCCCGTGGCCCGATCGATGGCGTAGTTCTTCGCTTCCGCAAAGTCATCCGTCCAAAAAAAATGATACGGCTCTATCCCATTCTCTCGAACAATCTCTACAGTCCGGTCTGTGGACCCCGTATCAACCACTACAATCTCATCTGCTACCCGCTTCATACCATCCAGCCAACGCTGGATAGTTCCCTCCTCATCCTTAGTGATGACGCAGGCGGATATTTTTACATGCTTATTCATCTGTGCTTCGCCTCACTCTCCTCAATCCAGCGAAGAAAGATTGGAATTTCCGGAGAGTCATCCCCCAGCTCGCGCAGCCGCTGAAGGTATTCCTTCGCTCTGTCGAATCTGCCGCTGTAATACGCGCAGCGCCCCATCACCTGAAGGCGCGCAAGCTCTGTCATTTGCTGATCCGAAACAGCCTCATACATTTCCAAAGCCATTACATAATGCCCATGCTTCATGAAAAGCTCCGCCGTCTCCGGAAGGAGCTCCGGAAAATGATAGACCAGCTTCGCATACCTCTTCAGCTGATGCTGCTGGGCACAAATCAGGAAGGTTTCCCGCAGAAACTGGCATGCCTGCACCTCTGACCCCTCGACTTCCCCCCATCCAAAATAAGCCAGCATAAACCGCTTAAGCGGCAACGGCATCAACTTCAAGCACTCCTCCAGACTCTTTCGGGCAACCGCCCCATCCCGTTCCAGCTGCAATAACAATCGGCAGGCCGTTATTGCCTGTTGTCGCAGCCTCATAATGACAGCCGGACCCACCGCAGAAAAATCCCTGTTTTTCGCAAGTTCCAGCAAGGCCTCCCTCGGCATGACCGTCCCCTGCTGCATCACATGGATATAATCTTCGCGTGAAAGCTCCGCATAGGAGATATTCTCTCTTTCCCGCACAACCATCATTCCTTCATTTCTTCTTTTTATAATCTACTGGGCGTTTTCCGTTGGAGTTGGCGTTGGCGTCGTCAGTTTCTGCTGTTTGCCTTCATACATGAGTTTTGTGAGCCGTGCTGTCTTTTCAGGCTCCATCTTGGCCAACGTCTTTGCCGCATTGCCTTCGTCCATGCTCTGCAATATGGAAACCGTCAAGTCATCATCAAGCGAGGCCATGGCATCGGCAGCCTCCTGGGGCTTCATTTCATTATAAAGCCTTGCCAGCTTAGAAATACGTTTCCGTTCAGCCGCTTCGCGCTCCTTGGTCTGCTTGTCTATTTCCTCCTTGGTCAGCGAAACAGTCTTTGACTGTTTTGTTTCTTCCTTCTTCTTTTCCTCTTTGGCCTCCGTCTTGTCGCCCTTGTCAACGGTTACGGTTTCCTCTGTCTTTGCCGTAACACGCTCAGCCCCGGGAGGCACAGGAAAATATTCCCCAACTACGGGCAGATTATAGAGCTGCATTCTTTCATTTATTTCATTCGTATCGAATACCTGGAGATATACCCCAAGCGCAAAACCTCCGACAATAAGCGCCAGAAGCAGTACAAGAAACAGCACCAGCTTTATCAGGCGCTTGAATATGCCAGACTTCTTCTTTGCCATTCTATCACCCTGTCATTTATGACTAAGTTAGATTACCGGTAAAGATCCAGAACATGCTCTACATAATTCTGGGTCTCGGAATAGGGCGGAACTCCACCATATTCACGGACAGCCTGAGGGCCCGCATTGTATGCTGCCACCGCCTTACGTACATCTCCGCCGAAATTGTCCAGCATCTGACGAAGATATTTAGCGCCACCCTCGATATTCTGTGCCTCATCATAGGGATTTACCCCAAGGGCGGCTGCCGTGTCAGGCATTAGCTGCATTACCCCTACCGCGCCCGCGGGAGAAACAGCCGACTGATTTCCCCCTGACTCTGCCTCAGCTACGGCTGATATGAGCTTGGGATCCACCTGATACTTCTCAGCTGCCGCGGCAATCATGCCATTAAAGGTACCATCACTTGCGAATCCAACGCTCGGCTCCTGCTTTTCTGTGTTATTCCCATGTGTTATCTTGCCTGCCGGAACGGAAGAACCGTCTGCTTTACCCTTCTCAGCCGTCTTTTCCGTATCCTTATCACCGCCAACCGTCGGCTTTTTTGCGGCGTTCTGCATCCGCTCTATTTCCTTCGTAAGGGTATTTTGAAAATCGGCGCCGGTGGGAGACAGCCGCACTCCGACTCCAACCATCTGCTCTATTTCATTTATTCGGTTCTTTATGTTAGCTATATGCTCAAAATTAATCACGTAAATCCCTGCCTTTCCTCAGGCTTGCCTCATGTACAGCTGCAGACCGATCTCGTCCAGCATCTTCTGCTCCTCAAAAAGCGCTTCTGCCTGATATTCCTTCCACCGCTTTTCCTTAAGCTGCTCAATGCTCTTGAGGTAACTCATTACCTCCATGAGCTCTTTCAACCGCTGCTGTTTTTCCTGCTTTATTTCAAGTATGACCTTTTGCTGATTCTCAATCTGTTCACGCTTCCACGCGAAAAAGCTATTAAAGGCCATCAGTCTCCCTATGCTTATCTTTCTTCCTTCTCGCGAAATCTCCTCATAGTCCTGCTGAGCCTGCTGCATTTCATGGAGCAGCTTCGCCAGTACTTTTCTTTCATCCTCCAGCTTACGGGAGATTTCAGCAAATCGTACCTCAGCATCTTCTTTCTTCATACGGGTGACCTTCAGAAGCGTCTCCAACTGGAACTTGAATCTCTTCATCCGTCACACCCTCTCATTAAAAGCTGAAATTCACTTACCTGAAATCTCAATCAATTTCTTTTCCGTATCCTCATAGCTGTCAACTTCATAGATGCCTTGACACAGAAAATCGTTGATCGCGTCAATCTTCTTTATCGCTTCATCTATTTTCGCGCTGGAGCCCTTCACATATGCGCCGATGTGTATGAGATCCTCAGCATCCTTATAAACCGCCATCAGTGAACGCATTTGCTGTGAAGCGGTCAGATGTGATTTATCAACTACTTCATTCATTACACGGCTGACACTGGAAAGCACATCTATTGCCGGAAAATGGTTCTGGGCCGCGATCGAACGGGAAAGCACGATATGTCCGTCAAGAATGGAACGGACAGCGTCCGCAATTGGCTCATTCATATCATCACCATCCACCAGTACCGTATAGATACCGGTTATTGAGCCCGTATTGCTGGTTCCGGCCCTTTCCAACAGCCTTGGAAGCATAGCAAAGACAGAAGGCGTATATCCCCTTGTTGCAGGAGGCTCACCTATTGTCAGCCCCACCTCGCGCTGTGCCATCGCGAAACGAGTCACAGAGTCCATCATAAGTATAACCTTGTGGCCCTTATCCCGAAAATATTCAGCTATAGCTGTTCCTGTCATAGCGCCCTTGATTCTGACCAGCGCCGGCTGATCAGAAGTCGCGACAACAACCACGGCGCGTTTAAGTCCTTCTTCCCCCAAATCCCTTTCAATGAAATCACGAACCTCACGTCCACGCTCACCAATAAGCGCTATCACGCTTATGTCCGCCTCGGTATTGCGGGCAATCATGGAAAGCAGGGTTGACTTTCCCACGCCTGAACCGGCCATTATACCTATGCGCTGACCATCCCCCATTGTGATGAGACCGTCAATGGCCCGAACCCCCACGTAGAGAGATTCGTGTATACGAGGGCGTTCCAAGGGATGCGGCGGCGCGGCCTGCAAAGGATACTCCTCCTTTGACAATATAGGCCCCTTTCCGTCCATGGGATTTCCCAGACCATCCAATACGCGTCCCAGTAATTCATCTCCCACCTTGACCTGAAGCATCTTCTGGGCCGCGACCACTTCACAACCGGGGCCTATACCCTGCATCTCACCAACCGGCATAAGCATGACGCTTCCCTCACGGAAGCCCACTACTTCAGCCGGTATAGGAGAAACCCCCGGGATTTTTGATTGAACATAACAAAGTTCCCCCACGCTGACGGGAGGTCCCTGGGATTCAATCACCAGCCCAACTACCTGGGTCACCTTGCCCGTCAGCTTAATGGAGGAGCACTCATCAACTGCGTCTATGAACTTATTTATATCTACATTCATGATATAACACCCTGCACCGCATGACGCACCAGCTCTATCTGGGTCTGCAGCCTAGCGTCAACTCCGCCGTTAGGAGTTTCAATTACACAATCCCCTGGCTTAAGGCTCTCATCCGAGGTAACCTCCAACACCGCTGTACCGTCCGTCAGGATAGTGCGAAACTCATCCCTGGCCATCAACACCATCTCATAGCTTTCAGGATTGACATGAACATTGACAAGTTTTTGGTCTCGCACCTTCAGTATGGCCTGTTTCACCGCCGGAAGGACTACCTGCGGAACATCTATGAAATGCTGGGGTATCACCTTCTCTACCACCCGCATAACAATCTTTGCCACGTCCTCTTCCGCATGCTGCATATAGTATTCCGCGGCCTCACTGGCCGTCTTAAGGGTATGCTCTGCCTTCTTGTTGGCATTTATAATGGCTTCTTCCATTTCCTTTCGGGCAGCCTCTAAACCCTTTTGATAGCCCTCATCATATCCTTCCTTGCCGCCGGCCTCAGCGGCTTCCGCCTTTGCCCTCTCAACCTCTTCCCGGGCATCCTTCAGAATCTGTTCCCTCTCATTTTCCGCTTCCTGCTTCATGATGCTTGCTTGGGTTTCAGCATCCTTCAGCTTCTGGATTGCCCGCTGCTCTTTAGCCGCAATCTCCTCAAGCATGCGGGCCTGAGCTTCTTCATCAATCCTGGGTACCTGCTCCCCATCATCCTCTTCCTGTGCGGCCGGAGTCTTCTCCGCCTTTGGGAACTCAATCACGCGGGGATCTTCCTGCCAAAACGCAGCGCGAATAACCTTAGACAATCATCTCGTCTCCCTGTCCACGCGATATCACAATCTCGCCCTTGTCCTCCAGGGCTCGAATAACATTTACGACCTTGAGCTGAGCTTCCTCCACGTCCCGAATCTTGACAGGACCCATGAATTCGATTTCTTCCTTCAGCATATCCGCCGCACGTTTGGACATGTTCTTGAATACCTTGTCCGCAACCTCCTGCGGCGTTGCCTTGAGAGCAAGGGAAAGATCCTTTGTATCCACGTCTCGAAGCACCATCTGGAGCGAACGATCGTCCAGCATGACGATATCCTCGAACACGAACATGAGACGCTTGATCTCCTCTGCCAGTTCCGGATTGTCCACCTCCAAGGTTTCGATAATGGACTTCTCTGTGGTACGATCCACCCTGTTCAAGACCTCCACGATTGCCTTTACGCCGCCGGCCGTAGTGAAGTCCTGAGTCATGAGGGACGACAGCTTGCGCTCCAGCACCCTCTCCACCTCTCTGATAACATCCGGCGACGTGCGATCCATAATAGCAACACGACGCGCCACATCCGCCTGAAATTCCGCCGGAAGAGATCCCAGTATCGTAGCTGCCTGGTCGGATTCCAAATAGGCGATAATCAGGGCAATGGTCTGTGGATGCTCGTTCTGTATAAACGTCAAGAGCTGAGAAGGATCTGTTTTTCGCAGAAAATCGAAGGGACGCACCTGAAGGCTCGTAGTCAGGCGGTTGATGATATCCAAAGCCTTTTCCGAGCCCAGCGCCTTTTCCAAAACGTTTTGGGCGTACTCCAAGCCACCTGTGGAAATATAGTCCTTTGCCATGGCCATCTGATAAAACTCACTGATGACCGCAGCCTTCTGCTCAGCACTGACCTGCTTGTGATTTGCTATTTCAAGGGTAATCCGTTCAATCTCGTCATCATCCAAATGCTGGAGCAGCTTGGCAGTGTACTCCGGACCAAGGGCGATGAACAGAATAGCCGCTTTTTCCTGGGACGAAAGTTCTTCGTCATCGTCGTCATACATACCCACAATTTATCACTCATCCTCTGCAAGCCATGTTTTAATAAGCATCGCAACCTCTGCCGGTTTCTGGTCAATAAGCTGCTGCAACGCCTGCTTCTCGGAAAGCTGCTGGCGTTCCTCTTCGGTAAGCTCTTCCTCCTGAACAGCTCCCGCTGCCACCGCGATTGCACGCGCCTCTTCCTCCTGCCGCTGCCTCTCGAGAGCTTCCTGACGTTCGGCCTCCGCGATTGCTTCCCGCTCCTGCTGTTTCTTGCGACGATACATAAGGAATCCTCCTATGCCGAGCGCCAACAGCAGCAAAATCGCGCCAATCTGCATGTAGAATATGCGATCCTGGCGATCCTTAATACTCTGTTCCTCAGCAGCTCTGCGATCTCTAGCCTCCGTACTGAAGGGCAGAGGCTCAACAGAAATTGTATCGCCACGGTTCGTATTGATACCCGCGGCGGAACTCACAGAGCGGAGCAGACTGTCCTGCTGTGCCGGAGTTACGCCATCATTTACCAAAACGGCAACCGTCAAGCGACGTATGGAACCGGGAGAAGCGACAACTTTCTCCTTAGCCTCGTTTATCTCATAATTCTTCGTGGACTCTTTACGTTCATACTCAGCGTTGGCATTGCCCTCTTCCGCCACATATCCCGGAATGTTTGCCTGCACTCCCGCGGGTCCTCCGGGCTGCGTAGAGGTTCCATTGTAGCTCTCGCTTATATCCTGCTGACTGCGAATAATTCCCGCGTCATCCACTACCGGCGTAAAGGTCTGCCGATCTGTCTGCCTTTGATCGAAGTCCAGCTCAACGCTGACCCTGACGAAAGCATTTCCCTCTCCCAATGTCTGATCCAAAAGGGTCTGCAGGTTTTCCTGCATCGTGTCACGGACCTTTCGGGTCATCTCTATCTGGGTAATTGTCTGTGCGCTGACACCTTTCTCCTCATCATTCATATCATCCGGATCATTGAGGATTCGTCCAGCCTCATTGACAATAGTTATGTTCTCCGGCTGTAGTCCCTGTATACTGTGAGCAACTAAATTTACGATACCCTTGACTTCTTTTTTTGATAATTGCATATTCGGCTTAAGTATCAGCATAATGGATGCCGTAGCCGGTTTCTCATTCTTTCTATAAAGACTATCCTCTGCCAGAACAATGTGGACTCTTGCCTTCTGCACCGCTTCCAATTGTTCGATGGTACGTGTCAGCTCTCCCTGAAGCGCTTGCAGATAATTTATCTTATTTTGAAACTCCGTAACACCAAGCTTGTTGTCAT
>DOYB01000005.1:0-205 GCA_003518745.1 Selenomonas sp.
TTCCTCCCCCTTCCAGGAGGCGGAATTGTAACATGTAAAAAGGCGCTGCTGAACCCCTAACTTGTGTCTCCTTGGCCTCTCACTTGTGCCTTTTTATGTTGTATTTTGGCACAGATGACACGGATTAAGTTAATTGATAATTCTTTGCTTGCAAAGCGGCATAGCCGAGCGGATAATGGATAGTCCGTGTTTTCCCGTGAAATCG
>DOYB01000005.1:284-3208 GCA_003518745.1 Selenomonas sp.
CGGCTATGGATGGGCTGCCGAAGGGAATTTCGTTATCTTCATTTACCAGATTCGCTAAATTGGAGTTATTCAGTCAATTCACTAATGGCTTTACGGGCCAGTTCCTCCATTTCTTCGTCACCGCATTCGGACAATATGCGATAGTATTTCAGCGCATTTTCTTTATCTTCTTTTTGCTTATAGATAAAAGCGATATTTGAAGTCACAATGTAATCGTCTGGATTGTCATCGTGAATTGAAAGGAATAGTGGCAACGCCTCGTCTGTGTTGCCTGATATGGCAAGGAGCGAAGCCTTATTGCTACGGAAAACGACATCATCGGGATAATATTGAAGCATCCATTCCGTTATTTGCATCGCTTCGTTTTCAAGTTCTGCGTCATAGAACCTCCTGAAATAATCTTGCATACTTGACTTGAACGCCTCCTTTCCGTCTTCCACAGGTTTTCCAAGTGTCCACGTCCATTGATTGCCGTTGAGATGTGAACGTTCTATTACCTGGTGTATAGCAGGCATCGCTTTTTCGTAATCCTCTAGTGTAAAAAGCATGTGAATTTTGCCAAATGGCAAATCCAACCTGTTGGGATAGAGGCTGATAGCCTTGTCTATCTTCTCGAAGGCAATCGCAATAAGAGAGTCGTTGTACACCTGCTTTGAATACATATATGCAGACTCTCCTTCGCTACCTTCCATTTCCAATGCTTGTTGACCATCCTGTGGAGGGACAGAAGTTATCTGTATGACTTCATCCATGCTCATCTTTAAATAATAATTGAACCAGGCAGCGTATACGTCAGCCGATTCAGGTTCTGCCCGTTCCCATTGTTCTATCACTTGTCGGGAATAATCAAGACTGCTGTCATTGATACATTCTAGATACCTGTCATACCAGGACACTTGTGCTGCAAGATTTCCATAGACGCATGCAGTCAAAATGAAAAGTAAAAAAGTTCGTTTCATATACAGATTGTCTTATTAACTAAACTGAAAATATAAAAGAAATATAATTGGTTTGAAGAGTCAAGGGACAGTTTGATTCCTTCCCTTGCATAGAATGCTTGTTTACGTTATATAGCACCTTCAAGTGGATTTTCCTGGAATTTAGCCCATGCCTCCATTAGTTGTTGTTTGCATGAAATGATAAGTTCATGGTTTTCGTTCGTATTGTCGCCGTCCTTTTGTATGTCCTCGATATATTTCAAGAGATTGTAGCAAATTGTATAGCGACCTGCAGCAAACACGGCTTCAGGATAACCATTGTCCTTATCCTCCTGGGTAAACCACAATGTTGTTTTCATGTTTGCAGCCTTGCGACTGTTCTCTTGCATGGCCGGCGATGGTGCAAGATATTCAGGCAAATTGTTGTTCTTACGCATAAAAGCCCATTTCTCCTCTGGCCGCAGTTCGTAAATCGTATTGGTTATCAAACGATTATGCCATTCCTCATCATCATGAAGGCTGGAATATGACATCTTGCGGATTCTTTTCAGAAACACAGAGGAAGTCATCATAAGAACGGATGTGGCACGATTCATCAACAACGATTCTATATCCGCCAAAGACAAGTGTTTGAGCCAGGGTGTAATATTTCCTACTATCGTTTTTGACAATAGATTTACCAATTTCTTCTTCGACCTCGCCATGATGAGATTGACCACGGCCGCCAATCCCCATACTACTGTCATTGCGCCTATCAGATAATGATTTCCTGCCAATATAGAGGCTATCCACAAGAGGGTAGTGAGCGCTCCTGTCCACCTGACTCCCTTTTGTATGTTGCCGAGTGTCCACTTGCCTATGCATTTAGGAAGCATCTGCTTGTTGGGAGAATATGCATCCATGTAGGGACTGGAGACATCAGAAACAATGACGAGGTCAAAAGCCTTGCCTTTTTTTCTCATGCTTTCTTCTGCTAGTTCAATGACTTCTATTCCCTGATTATCGACAATGCCGCCATCCATGATGCCGAAACGGCCCTTTTTGTCCATGACCCCGTTGCTGCCGACTTTAAAATCGTCGGGAAACATCATGGGTTCAAAAGCGCCAGGGAAACAAGAGGAACATGCGAGGGCCTCGCCCAAGGTAATCTTCAACAAGTCTTCTCTTTTCAAATTTCTCCTGTCGTCATTTGCCACCATCAGTCCACTTTTCACCTGAAACCTGAAAGGAAGGCCATTGCCAAAATCTGTGGCATTGGCGGAGTAACGTTCGACAGGGCCATTTTTCACACAATCCATCAAATCGCCCATGACGGAGTTGTTGAATAATTTGTTGTCGTATATGTTGGCCATCAACTTGATGAACGACATTCCGTCTTCCGTCCTTCCCTTTTCCAAATTGGCAAAGAAATCCTCGAATAAATTCTCATTATATAGGAAGGCATATAATTCATCCACCATGTCATTGATGTCTTGCTTCTTCGCAAGCGAAAGCATATATTTCAGTCCCGTGATTGTTCCGCCAGAAACAGTCGACAAGACAGAGACGTGCTCCAACAGCGTTTTCCCATCTCCCACATTGATTGAATTCAAGAAAGAGAGGGCGCCCAAATGGAATACAGCAGCCCTGTATCCACCACCAGAAAACGACAAACCAATATTTAATCCATCCATATCAAATGATTGACTTTCCTTGCAAAATTAACTCTTTTTTCCCATTCTTCAAAAGGAAATTGTAAAAATGTATCAATTTCCCCGTCTCTCTGATACATCATCTGCTCTTCTTGACCCGTTTTCAGGCATTGTCCAGGAGGGGATTGTAACTGCTAGTCTTTAATATAAAGGAGACTTATACAAGACAATCCCCTCCTGCCTCCCCCCGCTCGGCTTCGCCGCTTGCCAGAGCAAGAACTAGGAGGAGGAAGAAGCCTCTCCCCAGCCCCTCCCCCGTAGGGAGGGGTTGAATCACAAGAAATGCCTCTTCCTT
>DOYB01000226.1 GCA_003518745.1 Selenomonas sp.
TATGCCCTCATCTCTGGGCAGATTCCGAAAATTTTTTATATATGCAGGCAAGTTCCTCGGCCTTGATTACAGCATAATCCTTCCCCTGCTCGGAAGACTCAGCGCGCTCTGCCAGCCTCCTTGGTGTCCTTGCCTCGTAGAGATCTTCTGTGGTGAAGGAATAGCCCTGCCTGCCCGCCAAAGCAATCAGGCGTATGGCGCGCAGGGAATCCCCGCCCATACGGTAAAAGTCGCTCTCAGCGCCTATTCTTTCTGTTCCCAGTATCTCTGCCATCATCTCACAGATTACCCGCTCCGCTTCATTCGCTGGAGGAACATACTCCCCGGAAAGTGTATTCATATCCGGTGGCATAAGCAAACGACGCACGGTTTTTCCACGTTCGTTCAGAGGCATTTTATCCAGTGGAACGTAATAGGTTGGAAGCATATAGCGCGGCAACCGATCCGAAAGAGCCGCCACATCAACCTTAAGGGAATCCTCTTCCATGAGGTTCAGTTCCCGCGCCTCGGAACGCAAGTAATACAGGCAAATAAATGACCTGCCTTCCGCTTCAAAGCCCTTGGCCACAACTGTACTTAATCCGGTGATTTTTCGTACCGCGCTTTCAATCTCCCCAGGTTCTACACGATTGCCGTTGATTTTGAACATATCGTCTTTACGTCCTACGTAAAAAAAACACCGGCTTCATCACGGCGCGCCAGATCGCCCGTATAGTAATACCCATCCCGAAATGCCGCCTGTGTTTTGGACGGTAAATTGATATAGCCGCGTACATATTCGTTTTTAAAACAGACCTCTCCTTCTCCTGCTCCTTCTATACGTTTCCCATCGGCCTCCAAATGCACATCTACTTCCTCAATCACCGGCTTGCCCAAGAGAGAGCAATCATAGGCCTTGTCCAGAAACATATTGAGCACGGGAAAACCGGCTTCGCTCATTGTGTAATGACTGAGAACCGCAGGCCTTCCACCGTCATAATAAATGCCGTTGGTAGGTTCGCTGCCGACCATGATCCATTCGATATCCGCGGCAGGGTCCTTATATTGACGCAAATAGGAGGGCGGCAAAAAGAGATGATGGACCTTCCTTTCCCTCAAAAATTCCGAAAAGGCATCAATATCCCTGTACAATTCCGCGGAGACGATATACATGGGGCAAAGAGCATTAAAGGAATTGATCAGATAAAAAACAGAGGCTACGAAGTTCAGCGGTGAAACCAGGACCATAGGTTCATCCCGGTAGGCGCTCTTAGTCTCCAGATAACGGGCAATCAGCTCCAGATTCCCGTATTCATGCAGTATTCCCTTTGGATTTCCCGTAGAGCCTGAGGTATAAACGGCAAAGGAGCATCATGAGGATCTGTATCCGTATATCCCTCCAAAGGCCGGACATTCTGCGTGATATATCGATAGAGTTCCTCGTCCAGAAGGACTTTCGCCCCCACGTCCTTACGGATAAATTCAATACGCTGCGCAGGATAACTGTCCTCGGTCATTTGGAAGGCCGCACCCGCTTTAAGTACCCCTATGACAGCCGAAAAACATTCCGGTCCCCGGGGCAGCACGACCTGCACGAAATCCTCCCGTCCGATGCCCTGATTCTTCAGCCATGCGTAAATCTGCCCGGACTCTCTATCCACCTCAGCATGAGTCATTTTCCTTTTCTCATTCAAAAAGGCGACCTTATCCGCATATTGTTTCATAACCCTCAATGCGTGTTCCATGAACTTTCCCATATCAGTTCCCCCATTTAAGACCGTTTGTTTCCCATACACCTGCGCGGCATTTAAGTAAGCAGGAATCCTAATATTCCCTGTCCTCACAAAATGCAACGACACACAAAAATAATTCTACATAAACCATTAATCTCCTGCTGTTTAACTGTCTGATTCACCAAACAAAAAGCACGGAGAAGATAGCTGAGCGCAATCGCTCAACAAATATTCTCCGCGCTTTTATTTTGTCAGGATACTATGACCCCACTATTACAATTACCCTACAATTTACACAAAAAAATCCACCCATTAAAGGGTGGATCGCTATTGGCGTAAAACAGCCCTATTATGAATTGCGGATAATTTCTACTGCCTGTGCTGAAGACATTCCCTTCTCCTGCAATACAGCATACAGTTCCTGCAGGGCAATGCTCTCTTTCTTGTCCAAAAGCTCTTGACGCTGTGCTTTGAGATCCTTTACACGTTCCTGTGCTTTCTCAATTTTCCCGTCCAAAATCTGAATCTGCTCATCAATACTTTTACGCTCTCTAGCCAAAATAATCATCCCTTCATAATCGTAAATATAGTCTCTAACGTGCTCATTTTATCGCAAAAATGAATAATTTGTCAATATTATCAAACGTTGTCTTTGGTTTATTTTAAACATGCATAGCATATGATAAGCTTCACGTTTAACTGTTATTGTGTGGTGAGCTATAGCAAAGGGCTCCCATTGCTGAGAGCCCATGTTTCGTGAATTTTTTTGCAAGCTAGTTAATCACTGTCGATATCTGACTCATTGCGGCAGCGTTTGCGGCGCATGTCCGCTCATCGCTCCCATAACCAGATTCATAGCATAATCCTTGCCCTTGTCATCGATGTTGGAAAGAGCCTCTTGAGCAGTGCTTGTATATATTTGGGAGTCCTCAGACTGACTATCCAACCCCTGCTGGCAGAGATACCGCAGGAACATGTAACCGGAGGAATAGCGGATTGACGTTCCGGTACCGCTTGCCAGAGCCATGGCATTTTTCAGCTGCTCCCGATTATTGGCACGGGACAGAATGTCCTCCTTATTTTGCCCATCATAATCATCCAAGCCCATGACGAGTTCCGCGACACCCTCGGTGAAAAACTCCGGCATGCCGACCACACTGCTGGTTTGTGGCTCGTAGCCTTTGAGGGTTCCACTTCCCTGCATGACAGCATGTACCATCTCATGGGCAATCGTGCGATCCAGATAGCACTGCGCGAACCCGCCTTCAATGCGTGTATTGCCGTTCACATCAACAGGATCGATTTTCCCATACAAGGGAAGCGCGATTGACATGCTGATCACATTGGCAGGCGTGGTATCGTTATCCTTCTTGTCAGCAGGACCGGTGTCCGCCTGTATATTGTCCTGATTCACGAAATACTCCACCTTCAGCGTCTTTCCGTTGAAATCCACACCATAGGAATCGTAAATCAGCTTAGCGCTCTCCTCCACCCACCAATGCTCCATCCCCTTGGTTATAGTTTCAATGCTGTCCTTTAACTGCTGCGCCGTATAGGTTTTCGTGTTTTGATTATTATTCAAATCACTGTAATATTGGAGGATGCCCGGTCAGTCATGAGGAACATTCCATCGGAAAGGTGATAAGAAATTAGAGGTATTTATCTTGTAAAACGGAATTTGAGCATTTCGTTTTGCAGCTTTTGCGCAAGTGCCGCTAGAGATTCGCTGGCTTCGGTGATATCGTGCATCATGGCAGTCTGCTCTTCGGTGGCGCCAGATACAGTCTGCGCTTCATTGGCAGTCGCCCTGCTGAATTCATTGGCAGTCTGCAACGCGTTCATGATCTGAGAGCTGTCACGCTCCGCTGCCTCCACCCGATTACGCGATAATTGAATCTGCTCATACAGGGCATCGATTTGCTGCTCCATAATGGAAAAGACTTCTCCTGTTCTCTGGACAATCTGCGTGCCTGACTGCACCTCCGCATTCCCCTTGTCCATTGCCTGCATGGCTCTCAGTGTATCGTTCTGGATGCCGCTGATAATGCTTTCGATACTATGGGCCGCTTCGCCTGACTGCTCCGCGAGTTTGCGTACCTCATCCGCGACCACCGCGAAGCCGCGTCCCGCTTCACCGGCGCGCGCCGCCTCGATGGCGGCATTGAGCGCCAACAGATTCGTTTGATCTGCCAAATTGGAAATGGTTTCCACGATTTTCCCGATTTCCTTAGAACGTTCGCCCAAGGTTTCCACTACTTTGGATGAGGCACTCATCTGCTCTGCCATTTTCTCCATAGCGGTCATGGCATTAGAAACGGCATGGTGGCCTTCCCTTGCGCCCTCGCGGCTCTGTTCCGCGACCTGCTGCATGGTTTTAGAACTGGTATTGAGACTGGACATTTCCTTCCCCATGTCGGCAGTACTCAAATTGATGTTGTTCAAGGAATCGGACTGACTTTCCGTATCTCCGGCAATCTTCACTACGCTGTCCGCCACCTGATGAATGCTCTCAGCGGTTTGGGAGGCGCTGGCAGTCAGCTCCCGGCTGGAAGCGGCCACCTGCTGCGCGGAATCGGAGATATCCATCAGGATTTTGGTGATGGACTCCTTCATGTGGTTCGCGTTCTTGGCAATCTGGGCAATTTCATCATCGCCGGATATATCCATGGCCGCGCCGCTCAAATCTCCTTGGGCGATTCTCTGCATAGACTCCTGCACAATTGTCAGCGGGCGCAAGGTTAAGCGGACAATGAAAAATACCAATGCTCCCATAACGAGAACGAGCATGACTGTCGCTATCAAGCTGGAATAAAGGAATTCATTCTGCAAAGCCTCGACATCGGCCTTGGGAATGCCCATGAAGAGCATACCGATGTTCTTACCGCTGCCATCCTTGATCGGCTCGTAGGCACAGAAGTACTTGTTGCCCAAAACCTCTGCCTCGCCTGTATAGTTGCTGCCGTTTTTGAGAACAATATCTATGATGTTCGGGGAGGCTTTGGTGCCGACAGCGCGGTTCCCGTCCTTGACAAATGTGGTGGAAACCCGCGTATCCTCACGGAAAATTGTGATGTTGTTGCCGTTGAGCTTTCCTAGATTGTCAACGATATCAAAGGCGCCGTCCATTCTCTGGCTCCCCTTGTAAATCCCATCCGCCTTTACCTCCCATGAGCCCGGATAGTATAAGTCCAAGATTTCCCGTGTCTGGTGCATGTCAGCCTCGGCCTTTGCTCCCAACGCGACCTCAAAGCCATGATTGGCGGAACGATATCCCATGATGCCCAAAACGAGACAGGCCAGCACGAGCATGGCATCGAAAAAAAGGATAGATTTCTTCTGCAGATTCATTGCCGTAACCTCCTTATGATTGCGATAAACTCCACGCAAGGCACTGAAAACACACCTCATGGATTGGGTTTTAGGTTAATTTCGACATCAGACACATTATTTCCTGCCTATCGAGAACAATACAAAATGGCAGATGTTTAGATTATGTAAACCCGAGCCACCGCATAGACTAGGAAAGCCGCATAGCATACCACCATGACAGCGCCTTCCCATCGAACCAATTTGTCTCCGGTCCATGTGAATACCCATACCAATATGCTGCAGAAAGTCATAAAGCAAACATCCGTCAGATTCTCTGCCACAAAAGAAATCGGTGAAATGACAGCAGTCGCCCCCAGTATCAGGAGCACATTGAAAATATTCGATCCAAGAACATTCCCAATGGCCATATCCACCTCATTCTTTCTGGCTGCCGCAATAGACGTTACCAGTTCGGGCAGGCTGGTTCCAACTGCTACAATCGTAAGACCGATCAACGTATCACTCATACCGAAAAGTCTGGCGATTGCCACCGCCCCATAGGATAAATCGATGCCGCCTATAGACGCATCTCCGCCTACCACGAAATCGCCGCCAAACTTGATAGCCACCAGTCCTGCCAGAATAAAGAAAATGCTCTTCCCAAGGGGAAGTATCTCTACATCACTGCTTTCACTGCTGTCCACGGACGCGGAACGACTTTTCTTTGCCACATATACGGTATAGAGCAAGAAACCAACAAACAGCAGAAGGAATACGCTCCCCTTCCATAGCCCTATTGAACCGATCTCCCCTTCAGCCGCTACTCCCGTAGCGCCAAACACAGCCATGAGTATCGAAGCTCCAATGCATATCGGAAATTCCACCATCCGATTCTGTCTTTGCACAGTAAGCGGGGAAATGAGGGCGCAGACCCCCGCCACCATCAGCAGATTAAAAAGATTAGAGCCGGTCACATTACTGACTGCCACCTCATTATGCCCGCTCAACGCGGCAGATACACTGACCGCGAATTCAGGCAGACTGGTACCCATGGCAGCAATCGTAAGGCCAATCACGATTGGTGGGATACGAAACCTCTTGGCAATCGCTGAACTGCCATCCACAAAAATATCGGCACCACGGATAAGCATAAGAAAACCTATAAAAAGCACAATAACGGGAATTACAAACGCAAACAGCATACTCTCTCCTTTTGATTCTCAGCACTACAATGGCAAAAGCCTCTCTCATATTGATGTTCTTTAGAAATATAGTTGACCCATAGTTGAATATTCTCCACAAATCCTCCTATCTCCTGCCAATACGCAAAAATGGCGCAGAGCCAAGCCCTGCGCCTATTCAATACTACAAATGTGCCAAACCTAAATTACAACATTATTCAATCGGTAAAAAGCCCCGTGGAAAGGTATCTGTCTCCGGTATCCGGCAGCAGAGCCACTATGGTCTTGCCCTTGAACTCTGGACGAGCAGCTAGCTTCACGGCAGCCGCGAGGGCCGCTCCTGAAGATATTCCAACCAGAACTCCCTCTGCCTGCGCAAACTGACGTCCGTACTTGAAGGCCTCCTCGTTCGAGATGGGCAGTACCTCATCATATACCTCGGTATCCAAGGTATCCGGCACAAACCCCGCGCCTATGCCCTGGATTTTATGCGGGCCGGCCTTGCCTTGACTTAGTACCGGCGAGCTCTCCGGCTCCACGGCAACAATCTTCACATCGGGCTTCTGCTGCTTGAGATACCTTCCAACGCCTGTCACTGTTCCACCTGTTCCAACACCAGCAATGAAGACATCTACCGCGCCATCAGTGTCCTTCCAAATCTCAGGACCGGTCGTAGCTTCGTGAGCGGCAGGATTAGCCGCATTGGTGAACTGTGAGGGAATAAATGCTCCCGGTGTTTCACTGGCAATCTCCTCGGCCTTGGCAATAGCCCCCTTCATTCCCTTGGAGCCTTCCGTAAGCACTATTTCAGCACCATAAGCCTTGAGCAGGTTCCGTCTCTCAATGCTCATGGTTTCTGGCATTGTGAGAATTGCCCTATAGCCGCGAGCAGCAGCGACACTCGCAAGCCCTATGCCGGTATTGCCGCTGGTAGGCTCCACGATTACGGAGCCTTCCTTTAGCTTCCCTTCCTGCTCTGCCTTTTCAATCATTGCCTTGGCAACACGATCCTTGACGCTCCCGGCCGGATTGAAGTATTCCAGCTTGACAAGAAGATCCGCCTCCACTCCGTTGGCCTCCGCAAAATTCGATGCCTTCAAGAGCGGTGTACCGCCAATCAGTTCCGTAACGCTGTTATAGATTTTTGACATAATAAATCCTCCTTGCTCAAGATCTCATCAAATTGAAGAAAGCAGATATCCTATGAATTCCGGATTGGCCTTTACATTCGCTGCCAACCTCTGCTTTAATAACTAAAGCATTTAATTCATACTTAACAGATATGTTTTCTAACAAGCCTTATTATACGTTGTTATAATTACCTTGTCAACGGATTTCTATATTTTTCATATAGAATTAGTATGTTATTGTTTTCACATACGGATAATCATCTGCCAAAGCCATCGTTTCGTTGACATAGGCTCGATATTTCGCTATTATATGAATAATCCATAAAACATATATTAATACTATGATTTAGCAAAGGAGGCTTGTATGAAAATTTCTGCCAAAGGACGTTATGGACTGGCCGCAATGACCTATCTGGCAAAAAGCTACGAATCAGGCTCCCCTGTCACTATTGTGTCAATCTCCCAAAAGATGGGGATTTCCAAGATATATCTGGAGCAGGTATTTGCCCTATTAAAGCGATCCAAGCTGGTCAATTCCATAAAAGGCTCCCAGGGCGGCTACCAACTCGCCAGACCTCCGCGTGAGATTACCGCGTACGATATTCTTTCGGTGATTGAGCTTACTATAATGGAAAAGGCGGCTCCTGCCACACCAAAAAAAATGCCCGAAATCGATAGAGCCATCGATAGCTGCGTGTACAAGCCCATGGACGATAAACTCCGGGAGCTGCTTTCGGCTGTAACCCTTGAGGATATTTTGACCAGCATAGACAAAGAAGCCTCCAGTTTAATGTACTATATATAACAGTAAAATGGGTCCTGCCGTTTTGGTAGGACCCATTTTGTTGTTCTTATACGGTTCGGCTTTCCAATCTCATCAGTCTTTCACAGCCGTTTATGGTTCCGATAGAACTGGAGCTATTCCTTCTTCAGACGGAAATGACTGACTGTCTCCCGCAGGTTTTCGGCAATCGAGGATTGCTGCTGGCTGATGTCGCTGACATCCTTGACGGAATCGGAAACCTCGCTGACGGACTCGGAAATCTGAACGGAGAGATCTGCCGTTTCCTGGGCAGAGTTTGCAATCTGCAGCATTGCCTTGCTGACCTGCTCCATAGTATTGTTGACATTCTGGCTGGTCTCGGCTATCTTCTGAGAAACAGCCTGGAACACTTCAGCATCAGCACCGTATTGTCCTGCAACGCCTACAAACTCGTCGTATTGGGGAGCGACTGTTTCATTCAGGAAGCCCAGAATCGCTTTGGCATCGCCCGAAAGATTCGCAAAAGCCTCCTGAACAGCGTGGATGTTTTGCTGGATTTCCTCCACCGTGTCGGCAGTTTCCTTAGCCAGCTTACCGATTTCCATAGCTACAACGGTAAAGCCGCGGCCTGACTCACCGGCACGGGCAGCCTCAATGGACGCGTTCAGTGAGAGCAGGTTAATCTGTTCCGCGATGCCGGAAATGGCGGCGGCCATCGTTCCAATCTGCTCAACTGTCTTGGCCTTGTCAATGGATGTAGCTAGCTTAGAGCTGAATTCCTTCGCCAGTTTTTCCGTTGACTGACTTGCCTGCGTGGAATTCTTCTTCACGTTCAGTGCTCTGACACGGATATCCTCTGCCTGCTTCAAACCGTTGGCGGCTTCGTTTGAAAGAACATTGACCGCCGCGCTTACATTCTCCACGGAAGCATTGACCTCTTCCGTAGCTGAGCTGGCATTCATCATAGCTTCGCTGATGGCTGTCATCTTCTGCTGAATGGCTTCCATTCCGACTGTCAGCTTATCCGCTGAGGCTCCAAGGGTCTGACTGGATTCATTCATACTGCCCGAATGCTCTGAAATGGTATTGAGTACATGCTTAGTCTGGCGGAACATGCGGTTTATGGCATTGCCAAGACGTCCGATTTCGTCATTAGCTTTGGCCACCGCTTCAGGACGGGTGTAATCCCCCTCAGCCAAATCCTCCGCGAATTTCTGATCCACCCCAATACGTGTCGCATAGCTGGAAACAGTGCGATAAGCCATGAACATCAGCAGGAACAGCACCAGCAGGGCAATACCCGAAAGAGTCAGCAGCAGGTTGTTTGCGCTGGCGTATAGTTCGCTTTTAGGGATGATGACGCCTAAATGCCAGTCGATATCCGGAACGGTCTGATAGTAGACTATCATCGTATCGCCATTCTCATCCTCGAATTTAGTCTGCCCCTCTTTTTCTGAAATCATCTGCTTCATGGCCGCTGCCAAGGAGGGATTTGCTTCCTTTGTCGCGTTTGTCTCACCATTCAGCTTATCTTCGCTGACACCGGCAATATAAATACCGTTCGACGAGGTCAGGACGGCATAGCCCTTTCCATTGATATTGATATTTTTGACCATTTTCGCAATGGATTCAAGTGAGATATCAAGGGTCACATTGCCCACGAACTTCCCGACTCCCTCCGTCTGCAGAGGAGATGAGTAGGTGACCATCATTATTTTTGCCGATGGGTCATAGTATGGCTCAGTCAGCGCCGAATCACCGTGCTTGGCTGCCTTGCCCAGTTGGTACCAGTCCGTAGGTACATAGTCTCCGCTTTCTGCTACATAATCATAGGAAACCTTAAGTTTTCCATTTTCACGAAAAGCAAAGGGACAAACATATTTTTCCTCAGGCCTATAGGCGAAGGGCTCGAACCAGATACCGCCTCCGTTGGACATTTCTTCATCCTCCAAGGCAAGCACCAAATCCTTGGCCAAATTCTCCTTGGTATACGTAAGGTAATCGAACTCTACATCACTGGCCAGATTCTCGCAAATAAGCTTCATACGGCTCAAGCGTTCGTGTATGTCAGTGGCATTTGCTTTTATAGTTTGGTATGTGCTTTGCTCGGTCAGTTCAGATATATTGCCATAGCTGCTGTACCCTGCCAAAGCCGTAATGACTATGAGTCCAACGACAATGGAAGGCAGCAGGGCAATACACATTTTGAGTTTTACGCTGCGGAAACCTTCAGAAAATTCTTCCTTCATAATACACACTCCCTACATTTACGGATGTTTGTATAATTCTACAAAAAAGGAAGAATTCCTACTTGTCTGATAAAATCAATCGACAAACAATGAAATCTGATATATTCTCATCGTTACCGGAGCTCAATGACAATCATATGCTTTTAAGGGAAATACGGATTAGTTTTCACCCTGTAATTTGCCCTTGGTATCCTGTTCCGCGCTTCGGATGTCGTCCTTCATGTCCTTGGCAAGATTGAGCTCATGGAACTTTTTGTCATCATGCAAAATCATATTGAACCTGTCCGTCTGGTCAAGATATGCCGTCGCGTTTTTCAGGGAAAGCTCCAGAATATGCCCGCCCTTCTTCTTATCCTCCGAAATGAAGTGGAAATGCCAGCCGACAGAATTGAGTTCCCCCATATAGCTCGGGCAGTACAATCCCACCAAAGTCCCCTTGATATTTTTCTCGGTGAACTCCGTCTGCTTGCCCTTCAACGCCTCCACCAAGGTGGGATATGGTTCTTGGCTTCCGTACTCGCTGCGGAAAAGGATGGAAGAAAATTCCGCGGGGAACTTCACCATGTAAAAACTATTGGCCCCGTGTTCCTGCACAGCCGCGTTCAAGGCCTTTTCAAGAGCCGCCTTATCCGTTATATTATCCAGCTTGACGGCAATGTCCTTATCAAAAAAGGTCACGGTGGCATAGGGTATAATCGTCTTGTCTGGAGCAACGATAACACTCCCGTCTCCCAAAGCCTGATATATCTTGCCGTCCAGGACGATCATCTCGCCGTTCAAGCCCTCAAAGGTTCCGATTCCCGTATCTCCAAGGGTACGAAGCTGTCTGGCGGTAACCGTGCCGCCGAAATACCCCTGTGCCAAGGATTGGAGAAGGGCGATTTGAGCAATGCTTTCCCTGTCTGCCGCCGCATACGAATGGGACGATTTTGCGCCTCCATGGGCAGCATACCCATAAGATGTGCCGATTCCCGCCCCCATCGATACAATACCTGCAAGAGAAGCCGCAATAAGTTTGTTTTTGATATCAAATCTCAATTCTGTCATCCCCATTTCTTTTGAAAAAATCCAATAGCTAATCCCACAATAATCTGCGGTACATTTATTCTACAACTAAGTCCAAAATTCCTTCTACCGGAAAAATACGACAGCGATGACTGCATATCGGGCGATTCATACAGATGTTAAGCTAACCTGCCATCATTTCTTTCCTGTATAACGGTAAACCTCAGTCCACTCCCGTTCATACGCCTCGTAAAAACCGATCTCATCCCCCTGGTCACCCGTTTCCCAGGAGCCTCCTGTCATCCTGTTGATGCCGCAGGCCTCCACGGTCTTACCAAAACCGATATAAATTGCCACATGTTTTTTCGGATTGCACAGAATGTCCCCTCTCCTCAGCCTATTCTTCACTCTGTCCCATGGGTACCTCGTGAATCCGCCAATCCTACGTAGATCTTCCCATAGCGTATCCGCATCGCCTGTTACCTGTCTGCCGCGATAAATCTTCTTATAGACAGGATTCTGCCTCCAAGCCTCGATTATATTGAAGCCTCCATACTCAAGGGCATGATACACCAGGGATGAACAATCATAATCCGGACCTTCTCTGGAACCCGTATATGGATATTCTGTCGTGGCGTTCACAGCGCCCTGGGAATAGCCGTGAATGGGATTTCTTGCAATACTGATGGCCCACTGCACGGCTCTATCAATACTGGCTCCCTCATCTGCCCTCAACAATTTGACATGCTCAGGCTTCGGCTTTATCTGCCGTTGGGAAGCATGCCGGCTAGTAATTTGATTGGCAAAGGCCAAATTACCATCAGTGACTTCAGCGGCATCTCCAATCCAGAATCCAAATGCCATCAAAGGAATCAAAAAACTACCCAAATAACCTTCAGCCACTCATCCACCCCATCCTATATCAAAAAAACACCCATATCACGAATCCTTTTTAAGGACAAAATCTTGTCAGCTCATTTTACCTCTATTGACAATACCTTTTCTATCGCGCCTGGTTTTTCCTGAAACAATTCCAGTACGAGTCCATCTGGAAGCTCCACCCATTTTTCCGGCTTGCCTTCTATGGCATGCACTCCCTCATATTGGAGCATCTCTGATAGTGTACTTTGAAAATCCTCCACCACGATGCCAAGATGATGTCCTCGCCCCGCGGCATAATTTTCCGGCGCAGCCACAAGCTGAATCCCTCCCCGGAGCCATACATGCTTCAGCTTGCCATCCGCCTCCTTGCGCCGCACGACTTCCATGCCAAGTACTTCAGAGAAAAAACGGATGCTCCACTCTATGTCACGAACAGTCACGGCTGCGTGTTCCAAATAGGAATTTCTCTTTTTCATAGCTGTACTCCTAACGCCTGTAGAATGATAACCTGTTTTCTATCCCACAAAATTTTTCTTCATAGCGCCAATTTCCCCTGCTCTTTTTTACAAAAAGCGGGGCTGTGCGTAAGCAATGATACGCTCACGCGGCATCCCCTTTAACGCAGCCTATTTCAGATAAACCGCCTTGTCCGCATACTCAAGGCCCAAAGCATCTGACACCGGTAAATTCGTTACCTTTCCGTCTATTGTATTCAACCCCTGAGCCAGTCCCGAATCTATCCTGCAAGCCTCGCGCCATCCCTTTGCTGCCAGCTTCAAGGCATAGGGAAGTGTAGCGTTGGTGAGGGCAAGGGTTGAGGTTCTGGCTACTGCTCCCGGAATATTGGCCACAGAGTAATGCAATACTCCATGCTTCACAAAAGTAGGATTCTCATGGGTGGTCACATGGTCGCAGGTAGCAATGCTGCCTCCCTGATCAATGGCCACGTCCACGATTACAGACCCCGGCTTCATGGTCTTTACCATATCCTCTGTCACGAGCTGCGGGGTTTTTGCTCCGGGCACCAGCACGGCCCCAATGAGAAGATCCGCCTCACGTACCCACTGGGCGATGTTATAGCTGTTGGAGCTCACAGTGGCGACTCGTCCGCCGAAAACATCATCCAGATAGCGCAGCCGTTCAATGGAAAGGTCAATCACCGTTATTCTGGCCCCTAAGCCGACAGCCATCTTAGCAGCATTCGTACCAACAACACCGCCGCCAATAACCACCACCTGAGCAGGCGCTACACCGCTGACACCTCCTAAAAGGATGCCGGCCCCGCCGTAGCGGCTCTCCAGGAACTGCGCTCCAATCTGTACCGACATGCGGCCGGCAATCTCGCTCATAGGAGCCAACAACGGCAATGACCTTCCATCCCGTCCCACCACTGTCTCATAGGCGACAGAGGTGACCTTGTGCTTCAACAGAGCCTCCGTCAGCTCCGGCTCAGCTGCCAAATGCAGGTAGGTAAAGAGCAGCTGCCCCTCGTGGAACAGGTCATATTCAGAAGACAATGGCTCCTTCACCTTGACGATCATTTCCGATTCGTCGAAGAGCTTCTTCTTATCGGGGAAAAGCTCAGCCCCCACGGCAGTATAGCTTTCATCCGGAAAACCGCTGCCCAGTCCGCTGCCCGTCTCCACCAATACCCTGTGCCCGGCCTTCACCAGAGCCTCCGCTCCCGCGGGAGTCAATCCTACACGATTTTCATTGTTCTTAATTTCCTTGGACACACCAATAATCATAATCTTCCCTCCTCAACACAAATTATACTCTCTTTTAAATCTTCTTTGTTTAAGCAAAAATTCCTGCCGCCAACAAAATTATTCATTTGTCTCAGCCGCGGTCTTGAGATTTTCAAAAAAGGCTTCAACGTACTCCTGATTACCCGGAAACGGTAAAGGACTGTTTATGTCGTATTCCCCATTCCCTCTTTCAGATTTTACATAAACATGGCCATCCTGTTCACTATACCTGAAGAACCATAGCTCATCACCGAATTCCTCCCCTGAACGGGTAATGTTTCTCACGTTGGCGGCGATAATGATTTCACCATCTTCATCCTTTGACAACAATACTGCCGATGATAAATCCACACAGGACGATACTCCCGACCCTGTATATCCGGGAATCGCTATCAATCTGCCGGATAAACCATCCGCATCCGCGCTGATAGAGAAGCCAAAGGAAAACATTGCAATAACAAATGTGAAAAATATCCTTCTCATAACTCAAACCCCTCGCCTAATCCGAATTTCATTTTTAGCCGCAATAATCATCTTTGTTGTCCGGCACCTCCAAGTCTCGGAGGAAATTGCTCTTTGAGGTAATTGGGGATTTCACCACCTTATACCCCTTCCACTTCATGATACGGAACTTGAAGTCAAGAAATTCCATAGGCACGTTAAACCCCGCCGCCGCAGAGAAGAATGTGTTATCGGTATTAAGAGCTTCCATGACACTGTCATCATCAAGAATATATTCCGCAGCAAAAAGGTTTGCCTCTTTTTCATACCTTGAGCTTTCATCAAATAAAGCTGTCTCTCTGAAGGGGAATAAGCTTGAATCCTTATGAAGAACAGCATGCCCCAGTTCGTGAGCGATTATGATTCTCTGGAGAATGGGTGACATGTCACTGTTAACAATGATGGCATCAATCCTCTTTATCCTGATCATAAAGCCCTTTATGGCATCCGCGGCGGTACCGAATGACTGATATATGAGTACTATTCCCATGGCCTTACACAGCCTGACCGGATCATCCTCATTATAACGGGATTTTACCTGCTCCACGGCTTTGACTATTCCACCATATTGCAATCCTGATTCCTCCCGTCGAATACGGCATTCTTCTTGCCATACCTCGTCTTTGCTTCCTCCTTGCAGGTAACGTATGCCGTCATGACCGCCTCAAAGAACGCGTCCTTCTGTGCCTGGGACAGCTCCCCTCCGGCAAAAAGCGCCGTATTGTCTGCCAAAAGTCTCTCTATATCAAGGGCTCCATCGGCGCCGTAGCGTTCTCTGGCCTTTTCTATGTAATTGTCCTTTTCGATGTCAGCCATTGGGTCCTCACATTCATCATCAGAAAGGAACTTCACTGATACCTTCAATGCCCTGGCCAGCTTTGCCATCATTGCGGCACGGGGCTTTTTCTCTCCACGCTCATAGGCCTGCACTGATCTGGAGGATATATCAATCTCCCCCGCGAGCTGAGCCTGTGAATAGCCAAGGGATATGCGGGCTTCTTTAACCTTGTCAGCAAATGACTTCATTTTAATACACACCTCTTTTCTGCTAGTTCGATTTCCCTAATGTTCGTATAAATACAAGAAACTATCTGAACTTTATATGAATATTATATTCGTAATGTCTGATATTGTCAAGAAAAGTTCGCAAAAGTTCGTTATATATCTCTAAAGTTCCGTTTTTAATACTTCTGATAAAATATACGGTCAAGATTCGGGAAATTGGTGTTACAGTACTCTCAAGCAAGTCAGTCTGCAATATTCATCCTCCTACCTGATATTCTTCCACCTGGCATAGATTGCCCTTATCATTCCACTAATATTACTTCGCCACATCACCGATAAATCCAACAAAAAAGCGAGCCATAACTGACTCGCTCAAAATCAACACTACACCTTTGACTTGAATGAAAAACCGACATTGGCAATTCCTCCGACGGCCAAATACCTCAAAGCCTGCAGGTGCCATTCCTTCATGTTCCCTGCGAATCGAGGCAATTTAACAGACGGTAAAGTCCCTCTTCCAATCTGTTCCAGGGACATGCCGCATTGATGCGTTGGAAACCCTTGCCCCCAGTACCGAAGATGTGCCCGCTGTCCAACCAGAGTTTACCTCTGTGGATTATGATGTCATCAAGTTCCTTGTCAGAAAGTCCATATTTCGAGAAGTCCATCCACAGAAGATATGTCCCTTCCGGTTCTACCAGATTGACCAAGGGAAGATGATGGGCAAGAAATTCCTTTGTTCTCTGAAGGTTTCCTTCAAGATAGACAAGCAATTCCTTCAGCCATGGCTCCCCCTTTCCATAGGCCGCCTTTGCCGCAAACACCCCAAGGGCATTGGGCTGGCTGTAGCCTTCAGTATATAGCTCCTGCCGAAACATGTGTCGAAGAGCCTCATTCCTGATAAACACATGGGAAATCTGCAATCCGGCCAGGTTGAATGTCTTGCTGGGACTGGTGCAGGTGATGGTGATATCGTCGATTTCGTCGGAAATACTGGCAAATACCGTATGCTTAAAGCCTTCGCGGACAAAATCGTGATGAATTTCATCGGCAATAACCACTACCCCATGCCGTTTGCAAATTTCACCTATGCGCTCCAGCTCATCCCTTTTCCAGACACGGCCTACGGGGTTGTGTGGGCTGCACATAATAAAGAGCTTCACTTCATTATCCTTGATTTTATTCTCAAAATCATCGAAGTCGATTTCATAGGCTATTGGCCTGCCATCATTTTCCTTTCGCAGTACAAGTGGGCTTTCCACCAGCTTTCTATGATTCCCTAGTACAGAGGAGTAAAAGGGATAGTAGACAGGAGGGCAGATAAGCACAGAATCTCCTTCCCTTGTCAGAGCTCGTATAGCTGTGCAAATGGCAAAAACCACTCCTGGGGTGACTGTCATCGTCTTCATGTCAGGAGTCCAGTCATGCCGTGACCGCAACCAGTGTGACAGCACACTCAGGTAATCCTCCTTGATATCCGTATAGCCGAAAATCCCATGTTTGCTTCGGCGCACCAATTCCTCCACAACCGGATCAGGAGTACGGAAATCCATATCCGCCACCCAAAAAGGTAGCACATCTTCCGGCAATCCACGTTCCTTGGAAAAGTCGTATTTCAGGCAGGAGGTTCCCCTCCGATCTATCAATTCTTCAAAA
>DOYB01000220.1 GCA_003518745.1 Selenomonas sp.
CCTTCCCCAGAGGGGAAGGCTTATGATATCAAAAAGCTAATCGAGACTCATTAAACTGAAGGAAGAAAATCAAACACAGCTTCATCCCTCACCGCCTCGCTTCGCTCGGCACCTCCCCCGCTCACGGAGGAGGCTTTCGTCTTCTTCAGAAAATTTTAGTCCTTGGAGAGGTCGCTGCCGTCCTTGAGCCAGGACATCATGCCGCGGAGCTTGCTGCCAACCTGCTCGATCTGATGCTCAGCATGGATGCGGCGCTGTGCCAAGAAGTTCGCGCGGCCTGCGGCGCGGTTCTCCACCAGCCAGTTGCGGGCAAAGGTACCATCCTGAATCTCGGTCAGAGCCTGCTTCATAACCTTCTTGACCTCAGGGGTGATAATCCTGGGGCCGGTCACATAGTCGCCATACTCAGCAGTATCGCTGATGGACTTGCGCATCTTGGCCATTCCGCCCTCATACATGAGGTCAACAATGAGCTTCATCTCATGGAAGCACTCGAAGTACGCGATTTCAGGCTGATAGCCAGCCTCCACCAGAGTCTCAAAGCCATTCTGGATGAGGTGTGTCACGCCGCCGCAGAGAACAACCTGCTCACCGAAGAGATCGGTCTCGGTCTCTTCCTTGAAGGTGGTCTGGATGACACCCGCACGGGTTCCGCCGATTCCGCGGGCATAGGCAAGAGCCACGTCGAAGCACTTGCCGGTAGCATCCTGCTCAACAGCGAACACGTCAGGCACGCCGCCGCCTTCGGTAAAAGTACGGCGAACAAGATGGCCGGGTCCCTTAGGAGCCACCATGAAGACATCCACGTCCTCAGGAGGAATGATCTGCTTGAAATGAATGTTGAAGCCGTGAGCAAAAGCGAGTGCGCTGCCGGACTTCAGGTTCGGCTTAATCTCGCTCTTATATACGTCAGCCTGCTTCTCATCAGGAATAAGAACCATGGTGATATCAGCAGCCTTTACAGCCTCAGCAACAGGAAGAACCTTGAGGCCGTGCTTTTCAGCCTCAGCCTTGGACTTGCTGCCCTCATAGAGACCGACAACAACATTCACGCCGCTCTCCTTGAGGTTCAGAGCATGGGCATGACCCTGGCTGCCGTAGCCGATAATGGCAACGGTCTTGCCGTTCATGATTTCCCAGTTGACATCCTGATCATAGTAAGTTTTTGCCATAGTATTCTCTCTCCTCACAGTGTTCATAAATAGTATGTTCTCCGCGCTCCAGTGCTATGAGCCCGGTACGGATAACCTCCGTTATCCCGTATGGAGCCAGCAAACGAGTGAAGGCTGTTACCTTCTCATCGCCTCCGGTGATCTCGAAGATCAAGGTGGTGGGCTGCACATCAATGACATGGGCCCTAAAGAGCTCCGCCATCTTCAGCACGTCCAGCCTGTTGGTATCGTCAGCCTTGACCTTTATGAGGGTCATTCCCCTTGTCACGGCCCCGCCGGAATCCAGACGCTGAACGGCACGAACCACAGGCATTTTCTCAAGCTGCTTGATCATCTGCTCCACAAGGTTCTCATCCCCATGCACCACGATTGTGATGCGGGAATACTCCGGCGACTGGGTAACCCCCACGGAAAGGCTGTCAATGTTGAATTCGCGCCTCGAAAACATGCTGACCACGCGAACCAAAACACCGGTCTGGTTCTCAACGAACACTGACAACACATGCTTCATAAAGTTCTCCAGCCCCCTTCTGCAATAATCATACGCGTCCAAGGAATCGCACAACAGTCCCTTAGCACACGCATGCTTACATTATCCCTCCGCAGAAATAATTTGTCAATGAATTTTGCCACACATTGAGTGGAAATCCGCCATTTAATAGACATAATGCTCATTTCCCGCCCGTGTTCAGCATGTATTCCGCGAAATCAGCCACATTCTGACTCAACGGCTCCTCACCTATGCTGTCCCTTACGAAGGTCATACCATCCCGACTATGGTCCAATCGTTCGGAAATCCTATCCACCATCTGAAGGAAGTCTTCCTCCTCCAGTTTTCCCCCTTTTGAAACTGCTGTCAGCAGCATGGAAAGCTCCGCCAGCTTGTAGCTGATGACAAAAATCTTCCCGTTGTACAGCAGAGGGCCCGTAAACGCAAATGGGAAAAACCTCAAAAAGAACTCGTTTACCCCATAGTTTTCAAGGGGCACGGCGTACTTTTCCAAAATGTCGGCTAAAAGGGTGTCCATTTTCTCTCTGTATATGTATTGAATCGCAACCAATTTCTGAGCTGTCAGGCTCATCCCGTAAAGCTTGTCGAACAGCTTTGCCATGTATTCAACGTGCTTATCCGGATTGAAGGCTGTTTCAGGCATATCCAGGGATGAAAACCCTGTCGATTCCGCATTCTCTATCCACTCTGGAATTGCGTCCACCTCAAACCTGTCAAGTTTATCCAAGATCACAAGCAAGCGAAGAAAACGCGCGTCCATTGAGAAATTTTTATCCTGAAGCACACGGATACAGGTTTCCTGAATCTGTCGCCAGCAATCTGAGAATGCCTCCACATGCCTGGTCCAATCTATGATCTGGGTCTTTCTCGGAAAGGGCAGCTCCACTTCTTCGAAGCCTATGTCTGTTCCGGAAAGCAAAACCTTTTTCGCCGCCAAGGGGCAGGTCACCGCGAGGGATTCCTCCATCATATCCCCAACCAGGTAGAACATCCTTGGATATGTGGCGCAAATATCAGAAATGAACTCTTCACCATAACGCTTTTGTATTTTGCAGAGATAATCAGAATCCAGGAAAGGACACCGGTAATCCTTCTGAAGGCTTATACCAAAGGACTGGTACTGTTTGCGGTATATTATGTGAGACAGTATCTCCCGCCCCTCCTCCTTGGGCTCCATATTGTTGTATTTGCTGATTGTTTCCGGATCTATGGTTATCCGCCAGTCTCCGCAGCATTTGCTTCCACAGGCTTTCCCATCGCATTGAAAATCCCGCAGGTATTTAGGGCGGATGCACTTATAAAAATTGCTCATATATTCCTCTCGAAGCAAAAGGGTGTCCCCTAAAGGGACACCCTTCCACAGATTTTCTTACTGAACATTCATAGAAAGCTCAATGAATTTGTTGGCGAGCTTTGCCTTCTGGAGAACCTCCTCCGTAATGTCAGCTCCCGCCTCAACAACCACTATGCCCGCATCTGTTTTGATGGTACGGGCAGCCTTCTTGCCAAGCAGGAAACGGCGATGTCTCTCCTCTGTTGCCTTATCCGAGGCCTGATGCTTCTGGGGCTCTGCCTGCTTTGCCTGTACAGGCTTCGCAGGAATCGGTTTCGCTGGAATGGGCCTCTGCACTGTCTTGGGAGCTTCAGCCTTGACTGGCTCGGCCTTAACCGGTTCAGTCTTTTCAGGTTCAGCCTTAGGAGGCTCAACCTCAGGCACATCACTCTTGGCAGGCTCATCGGGAGTCTCCACGGCCGCAGGCTCAGGAACCTCGATTTTCGCGGGCTCTTCCTGCTTCTCCTCTGTCTTCTCAACAACAGGCTCCTGTACCGGTGTCTCCACGGTCTCAGGTTCAGGTACCGCGGTAGGAGCAGGCTCAGACACCTCAGGAGTCGCAGCCGGCTTCTCTTCAGACACCGGCTTCTGCTCAACCTTCTCAGGCTCCGGCACAACCGCAGGTGTCTCCGGAATCGGCTCAGGCTCCTTAACCTCAGGGGCAGGTTCTTTGACCTCAGGATTTGGTTCGGTGGAAGCAACAGAAGCAGCCGGTACCTCCTCCTTCACAGGCTCAGCCTTGGGCGGCTCAGGCACCGGCTCAATCTTTACCGGTCTGGGGCTGGGCGCCGCCGGTCTCGGCATCGACTGATAAATCAGCTCATTTTTTTTTTGACCGTCAGGGTCGATAACAGTTACCTGCTTGCCAAAAATAGAAATCTGGTCTGCAGTGACTTCTGTAGTCGTCCCGTCCGGCGCGGTTACTTCACATTTTTCGATTGAACCATTCTCTCCCACGAAAACCTCGGTAATATTCCCCTGTATGGTTCCGCTCTTTGTAATGGCCTTCGTGCCTATAACGCGGATATTCTCATCCAGAAGATTTTCGTAGTCGCTCGCTTCTTCGAGCTTAAGTATGTTCTCACTGTTCGTAACTGTAACCGCATCGTCGCCAATAGCGATCACGGACTCATAGGGGATAAGCTTGACACCACGGTACCAATCTTCATCTTCGATGGTAATGGCAGCCACCATGCCGTTCTTGGCATCAATGAGCAGCGTCTTGCTCGTCCCCAGCTCGCGTCCCTCAGTGATGCTGATTACCGGCAGTCCGAGAATTTCTACACTTTTCTTCATGCAAATTCCTCCAATGACTTGATGCTTAATCATGTGATACGAAATAATAACTATGTAAATTGGGGATTAATTGTGGCGTAATTGGAAATCTGCCTCGATCTCCTTCATGTACTCCCGGGATATTTTTCCAAAGGGCGTGTCCTGCGCGTTGTGCTTAGACAATACCTGGAGGACCGACCTAAGATAGAACAGGCTCTTCACAAACTCCTTACAGATACTCTCATTTCCGATAACGGATGGAATATTCAGAGCCTTCTCATATACCCCTATGGCGGATTTGTATTCCGCCCGTTCCTTATAGATATTGCCAAGCTCTATGGCAATATAGGGCGCGTAATCATCCTCGGCATAACGCATCAACGCCATTTGATTGGCACGAATGGCCTCCTCGATGTTTTCCTTGGCGCGCTGCTCATAGGCATAGTCCAGAATGTCGTCAAGAGAGTCAAACCGCATTAGGGCATCGTCAGCCCCCGTTGAATCCCCAGCCACTGATTCCGGCTTAGTCTCCGGCTCAGATACCTCCACAAGCGCTTCCTGGGAATGCATCTCAAAAACCGACATAGCCGGCTTCACCGATTCAACGGATACCTTCTCTGCCGAAGGAGTATTCACTTCCTGCCCACGTGGCTCAACAGGCTCCGGCATGGATACCTTGACCTCAGGTGTCTCATCACTATCATCCGTCTTGGAGGACGCTTTCTCCAAAACGGCGGCATCAGTCTCTTCAACCAGTCCGTTATCTCCACCCGCAACCGCGAAAGGCTGCCGACGCCTGTCAAGACGCACGTCATAGGCGGTAACGAGACCAGAAGCAACCAATGTAAGCAGCCCTAGCTTGAGGTAATACTGCCAGGTCAGAACCTTGGATGTCAATATAGCGCCGAATGTCACGGCCACCGCCATAACAGCGCAAAGAGCCAAGGAACGGTAATCCAGCCTGTATCCAAAATGAGCCGTGAGCCAATGGATTAAGAGGATGCTGACCACCATGAAGCCCAAAACAACGGCTATGAATGTCATGGTTTCGGCGCCCTCCTCATCGGTCTACAAGCCACTCTTCTTACATTCGACATAACACAGAAAACTCCTCCTGAAATAATCTCCCGCAAAGAATTATTTTACTATGAAAACCCAAGAAGTCAAGCCGTAAGGCGCAGGCGGATTGGATGTTTTCATGTAAGGGCGTGTGGACACCGTAAGGTGTCCAGTAAGTTTACTATAAAATCTTAGCGAGTCAAGTCCGAAGGACGCCGACGAACTTAGATTTTACATTTCATAAATTTTTTCTCTCTTTTTTTATGTTTTGTATTTAACTTCATCCCAACCTGTTGTAAAATAGGGAATAGATGTAAATAATGATGCTTCCTTATACGTCCCAAGTTAAGGAAAGCAAAGGAAGGATAGAATGAGAGAACTTACTACAGAAGCCATTACCGAAAATCTCCAGAGTGTGATGGATTTCGTCAACGATTCCCTCAGTGATAAGGGGTGCTCCGCCAAGACACTATACCAGATGGAGCTGGTGCTGGAGGAAATCTTCATCAATATTGCCAGCTATGCCTATGAAGGCGATGAACGGCCCGTTGTCCTGAGCATCGATTTCGAGGAAGAGCCTCTGGCTGCCATTGTCACATTCAAAGACAAAGGTGCGCCATACAATCCTCTGAACCGGGATGACCCCAATCTTGCCCTCAAGCTGGAGAATCGTGAAATCGGCGGGTTGGGAATTTTTTTGGTGAAGAAAAATGTGGACGCAATCTGGTATGAACACGTCAATGGTGAAAATGTCCTGAGCTTCAGGAAAATATTACGTTGATGAATGAGGTGTGCAAACTGGATCAGGAAGAAGAAAAATTCAGGGACATGGGTGCCTACCTCCGCAACGCGAATGACATTGTGGAAGTAGCCATCAATGAGGGCAAATACTACGAAGAATATACCGTACGTCATATGCCAAAACACATGACAGAACAGAAGATTCTGGCGGAGCTTGCCTCGCATTTTCGTACCCAGGGCTTCAGGGTAATGCTCTTTCAGTATGAAACCCGCAAGAACAGCCATAGCTTCCTGCGAATAATGTGGAGTGAGAACCCTTACAATTACCCTGAGGAGCGTTCCTTCGTCTCCTCCGTCTTCGGGTTGTTCCGCAAAAAAGCATCCGCGAAGCGTCCCATCCTGTTTGGGAGGGCAAAGGACGCGTATAATTCAGTGCTGGAAAAGGATGTTGTAACAGAATCCGCCATCGAGCTCATGCTTTACGAGCTGCATCACGATTTTCTTACAAATGTCGAGCCTTTGGTGCTTCAGCGCAAGGACCTTGACCGCATCCTGCTGCCGCTTTCGGATCTCGATGGGAGCGTGCTGCCCAAGCTAAACACCATGAAACTTATTCATCAGCTTGAAGCAGACGGTCTTCATGTGGAGGTTCAACGCATGTTCCAATTCACTATAAAACCTGACGGCAGGAAAAAACTACTATAGGAAGAGGATTAATGGTATATCTGTTAAAATTTGGCGCAAGCTGGGTACTTCCTCCCGGTATATTCATACTCACGTTTTGGGGGATTGCCTGGTACTGCTGGAAAAGGAAGGGAGAAAAGCGCCTTGGGGCGCTGATTGCCGGAATCACCACCCTGTTTTATCTGCTGTGTACCGGTTTAGTGGCAGAGCATGTAATGATAGGATTGGAATCCGCCTATTCCCCCCCTGCCGAGCCAAAGGGAGATGTCATCATCATGCTGGGAGGCGGCGCCATGTCAGACTCCCCTGACGTGGATGGTACCGGCGCCCTTTGTTCAAGCCCCGCGAACAGGCTTCTTACCGCGGTTCGCCTTCATCGCAAGCTAAATGTGCCCATACTGCTCTCAGGAGGGCAGGTTTATTCAGATACCGGGGCAGAGGCAAAGATAGCAAGCCGCATACTTGTTTCACTTGGAGTCGCGCCTGAGAATATCCTGGTAGAAACCAAGAGTATAAACACCACCCAGAATGCCATATTTTCTGCCGAAATACTCAGAGAACATGGGTTCAAGCAACCTATTCTCGTGACCTCGGCATTTCATATGAAGCGGTCTGTACTGAACTTCCATAAACAGGGGATTGAGGTTGTCCCCTATCCTACCGACTATCAGGTAAGTCATCATCCTGTCTTTCACTACACGAAGCTGCGTCCCCAGACAGAGGCGCTGCTTGACAACGTAACAGTGTTCCAGGAAACCCTTCGTACCTTCGTAACGCGCTATATCGAATAGGATTGACAAAATATGACAAAGAATCTTACAGAAGGTGAGCCCGCAAAGCTCATTTTCTTTTTTACTTTACCCCTTATTGCCGGCAATATGTTCCAGCAGATGTACGCCCTTGTAGACACCTTTATAGTTGGGCGTTTCCTTGGAGTTGAGGCCCTTGCGGCCGTGGGCTGCACTGGCAGCCTCATGTTCTTGATGCTTGGCTTCATTGTGGGAATCACAAGCGGCTTCTCCATATACACGGGCCAGCGCTTCGGGGCAAAGGACGAACAGGGGGTTCGTCAAAGCGCGGCGGCATGCGCCGTCCTTTCCCTGGCATGTTCCATATTGCTGACACTCGTCGGTGTCCCCCTGTGCCGTCCATTACTGATATTGATGCAGACCCCACCGGAGATACTCGATGGCGCCCATTCCTTCATCAGCATCGTCTACGGCGGGCTTGTTATGTTCTTCTTTCTGCTCATGCAGACAAATATCATCAGGGCTTTGGGAGACAGCCGGACCCCAACCATAATCCTTGCTATAGCCCTGTGCGTAAACATCCTGCTGGAGCCCGTGGCCATCCTGATTCTTGAATGGGGTATCCCGGGGGCGGCACTGGCTACTGTTGTGTCCCAATTTCTGGGCAATCTGATTTGCTTCATGTATATATTGAAAAAGGTCCCCATCCTTCATGTGAGGCGCGAGGACTGGAACCTCACCCGAAAAATCCTCTGGGCGCATCTGCGGATAGGGCTTCCCATGGGGTTTCAGGCTTCAATAATAGCCATTGGCGCGGTCATCCTTCAATACGCTCTCAATCAGCTGGGGCCGGTAGCCGTTGCCGCCTACGCCGCCTCCCAAAAAGTAGACGCCATAGCCGTAATGCCGATGATGTCTTTCGGCACTGCCATGGCAGCCTTCACCGCTCAAAACTACGGAGCAAGAAAATATGAGCGGATAGAGGAGGGTGTTAGGAAATGCATCTACATGTCCTGCGGCTTCAGCATCTTTGCAGCGCTCCTGGTTATCCTTTCAGGTCCATATATCATGCACATGTTCGTGGGAGACGGGCAGCAGCAGGTCGTTGATTTCGGTGAAACCTACTTCATAGTAAACGGTGTGTGTTACTGGATCCTCGCGCTCCTGTTCATATACCGCTTCACCCTGCAGGGACTTGGCCAAAGCTCTGTTCCTACAATCGCAGGAATAATTGAGCTGTTCATGCGAATGGCAGCCGCCCTCCTGCTGGTGGATCTCTGGGGATTCGTAGGAGCCTGTATGGGCAATCCGCTGGCCTGGATTGGAGCCCTCATCCCCGTATTCATAGCCTACATCTACACACGCCGGCGACTCAGACGGGCTATCATGAGAGAACGGCAGATACGCGGGGAAGTCTGAAAGCTCACCTCAAAATAGAAAAGTCTCCTCAGAAAAATAGAATCCCATCATTGGACGGGATTCTATTTTTCTATATAGCATTGTTAACTTCCAAGGAAAACAAGCCCCAGCAGCGTAATATCATCATACCTCTCGGCACCCGTTGAGTGTGCGCCGACATCTTTTTTGACAAGGTCGACCACCTCTTCCGCCGTTGCCGAGCCCGGGGTCCTGTTCAGGACCTCCTTCAATCGATCCGATGTGTAGTACTCTCCATCTACATTCGTGGTCTCAGTCAAGCCATTGGTATAGAGGATGATTATATCCCCCGGCTCAAGCCTGAGGCTAAGCTGTGGGAAGTCCAAAGAATCATCGATTCCAAGCATGCAGCTCCTCTTCATCGGAATGAATTCAAAGCTGCGGCTGCCGTCCTCCTGCTTCCTGCCCACCAAAGGCGGACAGTGGCCACCGCTCACATATACGAATTCCCCTGTTTCAATATCCAGCATCCCAATCAGCGCGGTGACAAACATCCCCTCAACGTTGTTCTGGCACAGCCGTCTGTTCGCGCAGGCCATAACGCCGGAAAGCTCCTCCTCGGAATGCATCATAACGGCATAATTCTCCAGCACTGTTCTGGATTTCATCATAAAGAGTGCCGCGGGCACACCATTGTCTGACACATCTGCCACAGTCACCATCAAATGATGGTCCCCTACCATATAGAAATCATAGAAATCTCCGGCAACATACTTGGCCGGGGTCATAGAGGCAAATATGTCGAACTCCTTCCTTTCCGGAAAGGGCGGAAAAACATTGGGCAGCATTCCTGCCTGAATGCCTTTGGCCACATCAAGCTCTGTGGATATGCGCTCCCTTTCGGAGGTCATCTTCGTCAAATCTGCCATGTACTTCTTCAGTTCGTCTGTCATGGCATTAAAGCAAATCGCAAGATGCTCGATTTCATCCCCCGTATGGATATCCAGCTTCCTGTCCAGATTTCCATGGGCAATATCCCTGACTCCGTCCGATAATTGAAGGATCGGCATGGAAAAGCGTTTTGTCAGAACCGCGCTTCCGCAGTACATAATGACAATGAGAACCAGCACCAGGCCTCCCATTTTCAGCATAACCTCAAGGAACATACTTCTCAAGGTATCACGGAATGCGTCAATCTGGGCCATGACTCCCTTCCTGGCCTCAAGGTACGGCTCCATAACCTCGGACTTCTCCAGCAGGATACCGTAACTCCACCCAAACTGATCCATAGGAGCGAAGGACAGATAATACTCCTCGCCATCTACCTTCAAGTCGATGATCCCGCTTTTTCCGGCCATCATTTCCTTTGATACCGCGACAATCTGCTCTGAGTCTGATTTCCTCAAATCCTGTATTCCGGGAAGTGCTGACAATGCCCCATGCTCCCTGCTTGACATCAGGACGTCGCCTGTGGCACGATCCAGTATGAAACTGGTCTCGCTTTCACCCACCGACTTGTCTGAAAGGAGATGGTATATCGACTCGATACTGCCGTCAACTCCGACTACCCCGGCAAGCCCCTGGGCATCATAGTAGGGTACGGCGCAGGTGATGGCAGGATAACCCTCTATGCCGACATAAACGTCCGTAAAGGTTGCCTTGCCCGCCCTTTCGGCCGCGATATACCACGGCCTGGTCACTATATCATAGTCCGTAAAAAACTCCCTGGTCATTTCAACCACATGATTGCCGTATGGAATGATATCCATGCATATCATATAATTGTTCTTGGAGCCAGCGAAAAACGACAGCCTGTACGAACTGTAGAAATCCATCATAGGGGAAAGGCTGTCCGCGATATTCGACGCAAGGGCTATTTCCTGCGCGATACTGTCATTTATTCCGCTTTTTATCAGCTTTGTTCCATGATGAACATAGCAATCCCCTGAACGGATTACGGTATTGATGGAATTGGGCAAATATCGCGGCTTATATGCCTCAGGATGGGTCATTATATGTGTCATTTGACCCGCCAGCAGGGTCGCGTAGTTCCTTATCTGGGAAATTTCAATTTCTGCCTCCTGGGCATGCAGCCTGGTCATGTCTGACAAGGTTCTCTTGGTTTGGACCTCCGCGAAGCCGCCGGTATAACCCTCTGCGAATCTGGCTAGGTTTTTCCCACGTTCATCAAGTTCATCATGTATCTCAAGCATAGCGTAGAAGGAAAGCCCCCCCAAAGCCAGGAAGGCCATCAGGCTGCCGGCCATTATCAATACCAGCAGTTTCTTCCCGATACTCATTCCATGGAGTTTCATTCCCTCACATCCTTGCCTTCCTCTGCCGAGCCTTGGTACAACACAGTCAGCATAGTAATATCATCAGATTGTTCAGCCGTTCCCACATGTCTCCGAATATCTTCCCTGACTATGGCGGTAACTTCCTCTACGGAGGCGCCTGCCGGAACACTGTCCAGCGCGGCTTTGAGCCTTTCCTCCGAGTAAAGCTGATTTTCTTCGTTCATTGCCTCTGTAACGCCATCCGTATACAGAAACAGCATGTCTCCCGGCTCAAGGGAAATTTCCATCTGGGTGTATTTGTTCTTTTCGATGATACCCAGCACACGGCTCTTCCCGAGCTGCATATACTCAAAGACGCGCTTCCCATCCTCCTGCAGCCTTCCCACCAGCGGAGGATTATGACCGCCGTTTGAATGTATGAACCTGCCCGTATCCAAGTCCAGCATTCCCATAAATACCGTGACGAACATACCTCCGTCATTGTTTTTGCACAGCCTTTTGTTGGCAAGGGACATAGCGCCTGAAATATCATCCGGATTCTGCATCATCACTGTATAGTTCTTGAGCACAGTCTGTGAAATCATCATGAACAGGGAGGCAGGAATTCCCTTCCCTGAAACATCGGCTATGGTGATTACCAGATGCTTCTCGTCCACCAGATAAAAATCGTAAAAGTCTCCGCCCACTGCCCGCGCCGGCTGCATTGAGGCAAATATGTCGAAAGCCTTATTCTCTGAAATCTCGAGGAAATTCCTGGGCAGCATATCAGCCTGGATTTTTGTGGCCAGGTTCAGCTCTGTGGCAACACGTTCCTTTTCAGCCGTGGCCTTTTCAAGGTTTTTAATATAATCCTTGAGTTCATGGCCCATGGCATTAAAGCAGACAGAAAGATGCTCAAGCTCATCTCCCGTCTTCACATCAAGCTGTTTGTCCAAATTGCCCTGAGCAATCTCCCTTACACCATCAGCCAGATTATGTATGGGCCTCACGAAGCGTTTCGAAACCATGACGCTGAACAGGATAAGGATAAGCAGCAGGGGAATCATTAGGACAATAGATCCTAAGTATATTTTGCTGAAGAGCTCATCCATCTCATCATGGAACCCGGCCATTGCCCCATTCATGGCTTCCTTAGCCGCCGTAACCGGAGAAAGGACGCTGTCCTTTTCAATCAAGGCCCCGTAACTCCACCCGATGGAGCCCACAGGAGCAAAGGCAAGATAGTGTTCAACACCGTTGACCACCACCGGTACCACATCTTTTTCTCCGTCAATCATGCGGCGGGCAGCTTGGGCCAGGCTTTCGTCACTGCTCTGCCTCAAATCCCTCCCTATGAGACTGTCATTTATGGAGCCGTTATTGGGGGACGAAAATATAATCTCCCCATGCCTTCCCAAAATGAAGCTATACTCCATTCCAAAGGCATTCTCCACAGTAAGCCTGCGGTAAACCTCTTCAGGATTACAGTCAATCCCCGCGACTCCCGCGAAGCCCTCCTTGTCGAAATATGGCGCCACGCAGGTGACACAGGGGTAGCCTTTAGTGCTCACATAGACGTCTGTGAAGGCATATCCATCCGCATGGCGGCCAAGCTCATACCATTCCCTCTGCCTGGAATCGAAGCCATTCAAGGATTCACCGCTGAAGGGCTGTACCTGTTCACCGTCAGCAGTGGCATAGACACCTATAATATATCCATGCCTTGAACCAAGGAAACATGCCCCATAGTTGCTACTGAGAAGTTTCAGATCCTCTGCCACATTGGACAGGACTCCGATTTCAGCAGAAACACCGCCATTTATGGCTGCATCCAATGCCACTCCATAGTGTACATATGGCTGTCTTGAATAAAGCACCTGCTCCCTGGGTCTGGGCAATGTAACCGAATTAACGGCGCCCGGATTCTTCAACAGGTGCGCAGCCTTCCCTGCCAAATACTCTGTATCCTTAGCCACAACGGAAAACTCATGGCTCATAAGCTCTGCCTTGCCTTTGGCAATCTCCATCAAGCGTTCCTGTATCTGCCCCGCCGCATAATCCTTTACATAATCGGCTGCGGATTCACCCAGCTCGTACTCCTTGGAATTCAGTGTCAGATTGATATTGAACATGCCATAGAGAGACAGCGCAGACATCACCAAAAATGTCAAAAGGCTACCTGAAAGAACCAAAAGCGTTACACGTCTGGCAATATTGAGCTTCATCCCTCATAACCTCGCTAAATCAGTTCAACTACGTTCAAAATTATTGAAACCTATGGGTATATTCGACATCTTTCCCAAAAACCCTTTTAGGAATCAGGCAACGATATGTTTCTCTTTATATCATCCGGTATATTGGTCCTGCCCGGAACACTACGGTACAACTCCAGCTGGAACTCGCACATATCCGCCCTGGTAATGGATTTCGTATACTCATATACAAAGCCTGTATCCAAATGGGATATGCGTGTTATCTTGTAACCCGGATCCTTGGTCCGGCACCCCAGCAGCTTTGCCTCATCCTCCCTCAGCAGTACCGCGGCTATGGTTTCCGTTGCGTGATAGAGCTTCATGGAATAGTTGCTGCTGAGAATCTGATAGAGGGAAGCCCTTGAAAAGTCCAAGTCCTCAATTCCCGGGCACAGATAGTAGGGTATATAGGTTCTTTCGATCATTACGGGCCTGTCATTGGCGCAGCGAAGGCGTACCAAACAAAAAACCGCCCTGTTTGCATTGGGAAGCCTGAGAATCTCCGCCAATTCCTCTGAGGCCTCCTCCACCGCTTTACGCAGCACCCTGGAGGACGGCTCTACCCCAAGCTGCAGCATGTTCTCGGTAAAATTATACAGGTTATTCAGCTTTCGCTTCATCTTGGCATCAGCTATGAAGGAGCCCTTCCTCCTATACCTGATGATAAGCCCCTCACCCACCAGCAGCTCCATAGCCTGACGGACGGTGGTGCGGCTGATTCCCAGGAATTCGCATAAATCGTTTTCGGGAATCATTTTTTCGCCGGCCTTGAATACATTTCCCCTCACCTGCAAACGGATGAAATTCGCCAACTGCTCGTATATCGGGATAGAAGCTGCCATTTGCTGGCTTATCGCATTTTCGAAATCCTTCTTTTCCATATATCTCTCCATCTGTATGATTTGTATATGAGAATTATACCTGCAAAAAAATTTTTGTAAATACTAAAATTAATGCTTGCTTTTTTCGAAAAAATAGTGTAATATAACTTAAGTCAGCTATGTGGCGCCTTCGTCAAGTGGTTAAGACACCGCCCTCTCACGGCGGGTTCAAGGGTTCGAATCCCTTAGGCGTCACCAATATGAGTATTTACCGGAATCTTATGATTCCGGTTTTTTGTTGTTTGCACACAAAATTGACGCCATGAAAAAAGTTTCCTTGTAAAGATAAATCAATTATGGATAAATGGGAATTTATGTTAGGTGTTGCACGAGTTAAAAGCCTTCCCCTAGAGGGGAAGGGGGACCGCGATAGCGGTGGATGAGGTGGATCGCAATGTGCCG
>DOYB01000088.1 GCA_003518745.1 Selenomonas sp.
TAGATTTCGTGTAAGGGCGTAGCGACACGAAGTTAGTCCCTTTAGGGATGCAAAATACCGTTTTGCACGGAGTTTTAGGGGCTTGCGGACATGATGATGTTTGCCTGAAGGCATTCTGCAGGCTTTTTTTATTTGTATTGAAGTGGCTATTATGATAAAATATAACGGATTTCGGAATGGAGGAAAGATGGATGCGTCAGGAGATTTTTGCAGGCATTGCCACGGGGTTGGCACTTGTGCCCGGCCTGATAGTAATCCCATCTATTTTGTCCAGGACCGGCATGGATTTTGCCGGAGCATATACGGCATGCGTACTGACCTCAATTATCGGGACACTGCTATTGGCTCTCGCGGCTCGTATTCCTATGGCGGCTGTACCGCAGGTTTCTGTGGCGGGATGGCTCTCATATGTGGTGGTGATATCCCACGGACATAGCTGGCAGGCCGTTTTAGGTGCCTCATTCCTCGCTGCGGTTCTTTGTCTGCTTCTTACCGTAGTTTTTCGTGAGAAGGACTGGCGGTGCTTCATTCCGGAGCATTTGGGGAAGGTTCTGCCTTTGGGGCTGGGTCTCATGCTTGTATTGATAGGACTCAGACAGGGTCACTTGCTTGTTCCTGCTACCACAGGGTTCTTCTCTGTTGGGGATTTAACGGATCCCGTTGCCTATCATTCACTGATGGGGATTCTGGTTACGGCAGCCCTTTTCGTATGCAGGGTTCCCGGGGCAATGCTCTTGGGGATGCTTTTAGTGGCAGCCATCTCACTGGCGGAAGGGTTCTGGGTTTTGCCTGTCGCGCCATTTCTACAGCCTGAGCTGGAGAAAACAGCTTTTCAGCTTGATGTGGCAGGAGCCTTGGAATTGCCGGAGACTGTAATTTCACTGGCAATTCTGGGACTGGTTCTTACCCAGGGAATCAGCCTGGGACTTGGCCATAGCGGAGACAGGAAACCGGCAGGACTTCTCTTTGGCACCAATGTGGTTGGCGCTTTTCTTGGCGCGTTCCCACTGGCTCCGGCCCCGGAGTCTGCCGTGGGTACAGGTGATGGGGGGCGTACGGGAAAAACAGCGCTGGCTGCCGCGGGTGTTATGGGGGTTCTTCTGTTCTGCGAGCCCTTCTTGGCGGCTTTGGCTTCATACGGCGCGATAACCGCGCCATCGTTGGTGATTTCAGGCTGTATGCTGGCAAGGCATATTGAGTTCATTGCCGGCGGGGAGACTTCAAGGCTTTTGAGCGCCTGTGCCCTTTGTGTGCTGATGCCCATTACCCAAAGTGTCGCTGTGGGGCTGGGGATGGGTGTAGTGCTTTATGTGTTCCTTACATTATGGGAGGGACAGTGGAAGCAGCTTCCAACGGGGATATGGATTATGGCGGCGATGTTTTTGCTGCTGTTTCTTCTGGAAGCGTTTTGAGTTTTAGGTGTTTTTGAAAATAGGAGAGTGATTTGGATGTATTTATCGTGTATAAGTCCCAAGAGGAAATTGATAGCTTTAGCTTTGGTTGGTGCGTTTGCATTTTCCATTCCAATTACGGGGGAGGCACACCGTAAGCATGATCCAAAAGTGGAATCGAAAGTGGAAACGCAGCAACATAAGAACGCGGGCAATGCAGTGAATGTTACGAAGAAGGAGAAAACGCAGCTCCCGGAAATAGGCAAGACTGAAAGCTTTGAAGACAGGATAAATGCGATACTTCATCCGCAGCTGCCTTCCATTGCCGAAAAGCCTGTCATGGCTCCCACCATGGTTCCGGCGGTTAATGTTCCCATGACAGTTTCAACGGATGATAGTTCCATTATTGGAACTCCCATGGCAAGCCAACAGCAGTGTGTGAATTACCTTTTGAGCGTAAACCCACATCCCTCCATATCGGTTTCTCCGGAGCAACTTGTGGCTTACTATTATGAAGAAGGCATGAGGGAGGGTATACGCCCGGATGTGGCCTTTGCCCAGGCTCTGAAGGAAACGGGATTCTTCCGCTACGGCGGTACTGTGACTCCGGATCAGAACAACTATTGCGGTCTGGGAACTACGAGCGCTGAGGTGAAGGGCGCATACTTCCCATCCTCTCAGCTGGGGGTTCGTGCCCATATCCAGCATCTTCTGGCATACGCTTCAACCAGAACTCCGTCGGAAGGGGTTGTGGATCCCCGTTATGAGCTGGTACGTGGGGTGTATGGATCAAATACCCTTGGGAATTGGGAGGATTTGAACGGACGCTGGGCTGTGCCGGGATATTCCTACGGGCAGAGCATACTGTCCATGTTTAAGGCTATACTGCAGTCATAATACTGTTAAAAGAAGTGCAGAAGGGATGTAACGAATGATAACGACAAGTGGACTGGCGCTTCAGTTCGGTAAGAGGGTTTTGTTCAAGGATGTTAATTTGAAGTTTACCCCCGGTAATTGCTACGGCATAATAGGGGCAAACGGCGCGGGCAAATCTACACTGCTCAAGCTTTTGGCGGGGGAATTGGAGCCCACTAAGGGCAGCATTGAGTTGACACCCGGCGAGCGGATCGCGGTTTTGAAGCAGGATCACTATGCCTACGACGAGTATGAGGTTTTGCGTGTGGTTTTGATGGGACACGCGAGACTGGTGGAGATTATGGATGAGAAGGAGGCACTTTATGCCAAGCCGGACTTTTCTGAGGCTGACGGCATGAAGGTTTCTGAGCTGGAGACGGAGTTCGCGGAGCTGAACGGTTGGGAGGCTGAGTCGGAGGCGGCCCGCCTGCTCAATGGTTTGGGAATCACTGAGGACAAGCACAGCCTTCCCATGCTTGAGCTTACGCCGCAGGAAAAGGTGCGGGTGCTTTTGGCACAGTCCCTTTTCGGAAGTCCGGATATCCTGCTTCTGGACGAGCCTACCAATCATCTGGATATAGAGTCCATAAACTGGCTGGAGAATTTTCTGGCGGATTTCCCCAATACTGTCATTGTTGTATCCCATGACCGTCATTTCCTGAATCAGGTCTGCACCTATATATGCGACGTGGATTTCGGAAGCATACAGCTCTATGCGGGCAACTACGACTTCTGGTACCAGTCCAGCCAGCTTGCTCTTCAGATGGCAAAGGATGCCAATAAGAAGAAGGAAGAGAAAATCAAGGAACTGCAGACCTTTATTGCCAGGTTCGCGGCCAACGCGGCGAAATCCAAGCAGGCAACCTCCCGTAAGAAGCTCCTTGAAAAAATCACGCTGGACGATATCAAGCCATCAAATCGCCGCTATCCGTATATCGCGTTTTCTCCTGAGCGTGAGGCAGGAGATCAGCTCCTTATGGTCGAAAATATATCAAAGACGATTGATGGGGAGGCGGTGCTTAAGAATGTCAGCTTCACCCTGAAGAAGGGGGACAAGGTGGCCTTTGTGGGGCCTAATGCCCTTGGGAAGACCATGCTCTTCAAAATCCTTATGGGAGAAGAGGAAGCGGATGAGGGAAGCTTCAAGTGGGGAGTCACCACGTCCCAGTCCTATATGCCCTCAGACAACGCCTCATACTTTGATGGCTGCGATCTGAATCTGGTGGATTGGCTTAGGCAGTTCTCAAAGGACCCTGATGAAACCTTTGTCAGGGGATTCCTTGGGCGCATGCTGTTTTCGGGTGAGGAAAGCCAGAAGAAAGCCGGAGTCCTTTCCGGCGGTGAGAGGGTCCGCTGCATGCTTTCAAAGATGATGCTGTCGGAGGCCAATGTGCTGCTTTTGGACGAACCAACCAACCATTTGGATTTGGAGTCAATTACAGCTCTTAACAACGGCCTTATGGCTTTCAATGGGACAGTGCTTTTCGTTTCCCACGATCATGAGTTTGTTCAGACCGTCGCGAACCGCATAATAGATATTACGCCTGACGGAGTTGTGGATAGGGTTTCAACCTATGACGACTTTTTGGCAAATGAGACGGTCAAGCAGCAGCTGGCAGAGAAGTATAAAGTAAAATAAAATGGGCAGCTTACTTTAAGATTAAGATGGGATAATGCCATGTTTGAAAAAGTTCTGCAGGAAGTCAGCATAAAAACTTCAGATTCCGGGTCCGCTGGACGCTTGCGGGAAATGGTGAATGTGCTTCGAAAGCACGATATCGTCCGTGGCATGACACCGGAAAAGATAAGACAGATACTTGAGGATTTGGGCCCCACCTTCGTCAAGCTCGGACAGGTAATGAGCATGAGGCCGGACTTCCTGCCCCAGGAATACTGCGATGAGCTTATAAAACTTCAGACCGAGGCGATGCCTCTGCCCTTTGAGACTATAGTTGGGGTAATAGAGAAGGAGTACAACTGCCGGTGGGATAAGATTTTCTCATCCATCGACAGGGATGTGCTGGGGTCGGCCTCCATAGCCCAGGTGCATCGCGCCGTACTGGTATCCGGTGAAAAGGTGGTGGCGAAGGTTCAGCGTCCGGGCATCTATGATGTCATGGCGGAGGACATCGTGCTGCTGAAGCGGGCCGCGACACTGCTGAAAGTTCTCAGCCGCTCTCAGGATGTGGTGGACTTCGGAATGATACTTGACGAGATGTGGAGTATAGCCAAGCAGGAGATGGATTTTCTCATTGAGGCTGACCACATCGATGAATTCCGTCATTTGAACCATGACGTGGAATATGTTTCATGTCCCGTAGTCCATCGTAATCTGACTACTCAGCGCATACTTGTCATGGAATATATTGAAGGGGTGCCCATTGATGATTTCAAGGCGCTTCAGGCAATGGGGTTCGATCTGGAAAGGATAGGGCGCCGGCTGGGCGAGAACTATGTGAAGCAGATCATAGAGGATGGATACTTCCATGCCGACCCGCATCCCGGAAATATATGGATCCGAAACGGCAGGATTGTATGGCTTGACCTTGGCATGATGGGAAGGCTTTCCAACCGGGACAGGACTGCCATCAGGAAGGCTGTCATAGCCTTGGCGCACCATGATACCTTTGAAATGAAGACAGCGGTACTGGCTCTCGGTGTTCCAAAGGGGAAGATCAACCATACGGCATTGTATCAGGACATTGACAGTCTTATGTCCCAGTACAGCAGTCTGGATTTTTCATCTCTTAAAATGGGTGTCCTGACACACCAGATAATGAATATACTCAGGGTTCATCACATTTCTTGTCCCCAGGGGCTCAGCATGTTTGCCCGTGGGGTTCTGACCGTTGAGGGTGTCATGCGCATGTGCTGCCCGAAGGTCAGCTTCGTGGAGATTTTTGCCAAGAGCCTGTCCTTTGATTTCAAGCGGAATTTTCATTGGCGGGAAGAGATGGAAAAGGCGAAGCGTGAGGGATATATCCTGCTTCGCAAGTCTATGCAGCTTCCTGAGCAGATATCCGATATCATCAAGATGACCATGAGCGGACAGACGAAGGTGAATCTGGATGTTACGGGCTCGGAGGAGCCGTTGCGTCAGATGGACAAGATGATAAACAAGCTTATCCTTGCCCTGCTCTGCGCCGCGCTTCTTCTGGGTTCCAGTACAATTTGCACTACAAATATGACCCCCAAGATAATGGAGATTCCTTTCTTGGGTTTTTTGGGTTATATGGCAGCCTTGATACTCAGTTTGAGACTGATCTGGGATGTTCATAAACGAAAGTGAGGGATGGACGTGCGCGGAGTGCGTGGGGCTATCACAGTTGAGAAAAATGATAAGGAGGTCATATGGAAGGCCGGGCGAAGGCTTATAGAGGCTATGCTTGAGGCTAACGATATAAAAACGGAGGACATAGGGGCGGCATTTTTCACCATGACCGAGGATTTGACGGCGGCCTTTCCCACAACGGGAGCAAGAGCTATTCCGGGATTTGAGCTAGTTCCCCTTTTCGATGCCAGACAGCCCGCGGTGGAGGACAGTCTCCCCATGTGTATTCGAGCGCTTCTTCTCGTAGATACTGAAAATAAACAGGGTGAAATACACCACATCTATCTTGGAGATGCAGAAAAATTGCGCCCTGATTTGCTAAGAGGGTGATTTGATTGAAGCTGTCAAAGATATTCGGACAGAAGGGGCGAGGTGTTGCGGAATATGCCCTGATTATTGCCTTTGTGCTGGGCTTGGGATTCATCTTGAGCAGTGTCGGCATTAAGGATAGTATCAAGGGAGTGTTTGCTCAAGCGGTAGCATATCTCAAGGGTGGAGCCTATGCCAGTGCTTTGGCGACGTATGGACAGATATCAAATACGGAATTAAAGAATGTGGAAAATGGTGACCGTCTTTCTCTTGACAGGGAGGCTCTTACAAATCTCGGAAAGAAGTTTCTGGGAATGCAAAAGTCGGATTTGAAGAAGCTGTTGAATAATCCCAGTGACAAAAACCTTGCAGGCGGCCAGGGAGCAAGTAATCCCTTCGGAGTGATATTGCTCGATTATGAGGTGGGAAGCACCGGAGATGACGGAAAGGGCGTAACTACGAAGCTGAGATATAACGGCGGGAGCTTTAATTCGGAGGATGTATTGGAATGGATGAAGGGCAATTACGCGCCTGATGGCAGTCATACATACAATAAAGACCATTCTACGTCCGGACGCTATTTTTTCTCGAATGATACGATAGACAAATCCGGAGCCGTGAATGGTACGACTCCGGAAGGAACCCATACGGCAACCGTCAGGGGCAGGTTTGCTTTTGACAGTGAAGGCCGTGTGTCGGCAGTAACCCTTACCATGACACGCAGCATCAATTCGGGCGGCTGGCAGAGGGATGTCTGTGATGGCCTTGAGAATATTACTGTAAACAGATAAAGAAAGGTAGATGAGCATGTCAGATTTGTTATATGTTATTCCGGCAAATTCTCCTAAGGAAGAAATAGTAAAGATGCTGAACGAGCATCCTGAGATTAAGTTTGTTTCGCTGGTGGGAATTGACCTGGCGGGGAACGATACCGATGAGAAGATTCCGGTTCGCATATTCATTAAGGATATGGATGACTTCTATAATGGAACCGCTGTCCAGACGGACGGTTCATCCGTGGTTTTGTCCGGTATAGCCACCTTGAACAACGCAAAGGTGGACATGCCCATCGACCCATCGGTAAACTGGTTCGTGGACTATAATTTTGAGCACTATGACGAGGCAACGAACCGCCCCGTGGGAACTCTTCGTATCCCGGCATTCCTCATACATGAGGGAAAGCGGGTGGACTCCCGTGCGGTTCTGGCAGATACGCTTACCTATGTGAAAAAGGAATTGCTCGACTTGTTCCATTCACATCCCAATATTTCGGGGCTGGATGTCAATGGGGAGGAGGTTGAGGATATCAGGTTCACCTCCGCTACCGAGCTGGAATTCTGGGTCAAGACGCCGCTTGAAGAGGCGGAAATCGAGGAAATGAGCGCTTCTCAGGTACTCCAGGAGCAGTATTGGGAGCGCACACACGGAGCAGTGCGCTGCGCTCTTGAGCAGTGCGTCCTAGAACTGGATAAATTCGGCCTTCAGGTGGAGATGGGTCACAAGGAGGTCGGCGGCCTTAAGGCTCAGATAGACGAAAGCGGCCGCATGACACATGTCTGCGAGCAGCTTGAAATAGACTGGCGCTTCGCTGAGGCACTGCAGGCAGCGGACAATGAGATTCTGGTCCGCATGGTGGTGAAGGAGATTTTTAGGGGCAACGGCCTTGAGGTTAGCTTCAAGGCAAAGCCCATGATCGGCCTGGCCGGCAACGGAGAGCATACCCATATAGGGATCGCTGTCGTGACAAAGGACGGCAAGCTCCACAATGCCTTTGCGCCAAAGGAACCCACGAAGGATTTCATGAGCGCTCTGGGATATGGAGCCATTATGGGACTCCTTAAGAACTATGAGGTTATCAATCCCTTCGTATCTGCCACCAATGATTCACTGAATCGTTTGAAGCCGGGCTTCGAGGCTCCTGTGTGCATAGTGACCTCCCTCGGCCATACACCGAAGGTACCCTCCAGAAACCGTACGATTCTGGCAGGGCTTATCAGGGATTTGCAGAATCCCATGGCTACCCGTTTCGAGCTCAGGGCATGCAATCCCTACACCAATACATACCTTGTCCTTGCGGCCATATACTCCGCTGTGCTGGATGGCGCCAAAATGGCGGTGCAGCATACCACTGATGAGCTTTTGAAGGAGCTTTCAAAGGAAGCCGGTGAGGAAGGCTTCTATCTGGAGAAGAATCGGGCATATCGCAGTGAGGATGATGTTTTCGAGGACTATACCGAGGAGGAAAGAAACCGTTTGTTCGGCGCGCCTCCCGCTACCGTATGGGAAAACATGGAAAGCTTTGCCAACTATCCGGAAAAGCTGGCGGTGATTACCGCGGGCGGCGGCCTCAGAGAGCAGATTATCAATGCGTTCAGGGATGGCGCTCTGATTCGCTGGAAAACAGAGCTGATCAGCCGTATTATTCCGGAGCATCGTGAAACCGTGCGCCATGCCAAGGAAATCAAGGCTTCCTTTGTGACGGACCAGGATTCCTACAACTGGAACAAGATAAACAGCATCCGGGCTTATCTTGCGAAGGACAGCATAGATGAAAAGTCCCTGTTCACATTGCTCATAAATGCCCTTAACGCGGGAGACTACGCGACAGCCTCAGGGCTGCAGGTGGAGATGTACGACAGGATGGAGGAGCTAAAGGCCCTTTATGATGCCTACAGCAAGAACATGATTTGACAAGGCTCAAATTTATAAAAAAGAGGGGATAGTTCATTATGTTTAGTTTTTTCTCATCAGACAAGAAAAAAGAAGAGCCATCACTGGCCGACCGTGTTAATGGAACAATTGCTCCCTCCGTGAAGAAGGCTCAGCCTGTGGATGTCCAGAAGGATATCAAGGTAATGTACCTTGGGGTAAATGAACTGGATGCCACACATTTGAAGCAGCTATGCGATGTGGCTCAGGGCCCCGCTCTCGTACTGGGATTCATTTCACCGGATCTTTCCATGGATAGTGTGGCCCAGTCTGTAAAGCGTGAGCTTCACTCAAATACGAAACTCATAATGATGACAACTTCGGGGGAGCTTTGCCGGCCTGAAGGCAGTTCAAGCCTCTACTGTACGGCTCCCGAGGGTCGGGCGAAGGTGCTTCTCCAGGCATTTTCAAGGCGCATGATAGATGATACCTATGTCATGGACATACCCCTTCATAACGAGGACCTCAGGGATGGAAGAGTTTCCATGACAGTTGCTGAACG
>DOYB01000108.1 GCA_003518745.1 Selenomonas sp.
CAGTTTGCACTTTGGGTTCTTTAATGCCGTAAACTGAAACTGCTTTTCAGATATACTGTTCAAGTAAGAAGCCGCACGTTTTCCACTAATAACATGTCCCATATCAAGCTTCCTTTGACGATTATTTCAACTTTTCAATGCCAAAAAACTCCAATGCGTTATTATAGCAAATATCCTCTACCATCTTCCCTAGCATTTCCTCATCCATTGGATATGCGCCTTCCTCAGCCTGCCGGCCTATGAATCTGCACAGCACCCGGCGGAATATTTCCTGGCGCGAGTATTCCATGAAGGTCCATGCCCTCTGAGAAAATCCGGGCAGGACTCCAATCACTGAACGTGCCGAAATGTTATAGAGCTGTACCAGCATGCCCTCCGGAGTTGCCATGTCCCTAAGTCCAGGCTGTATTGTTCCAAGATTTCCGGAAAAATGATAGGTTCCCGCGACCCTGCAGAAGAGATTGTCATCAGCAGGATTTCTGGAGGTTACTATGCATCTGGGGAGCCACTCCATTGCCTCAAGAGTTGAAAACAGCATGTGCAGTACGTCTGCCCCGGAGGTACGCCCTCCCTCCATGACATCATAGGTTAGCTGCAGTACCCAGCCCCGACGCTTGCATTCCTTTGCGGCAAACAGCAGAAGCGCCGTCCGATAAGCCTCAGATTCATGCTGCTTCGGCGCACCCTTACCGTTAATTACACGGCCTACTATATCATCCAGCTCATATTCCTTGGCCCCGGTATAGAATGGGTACTTCAAATGCAGCATAACCGTGGTGCAGCCATGTGTGGCAAACAAGTCCATGGCCTTCTTCAAAGCATTCCTGACATCCGACATTAGGGCGATTTCCACATCTTCCGCATTGCCAAGGGTATACATCATATAATTATCCCAATCAGGATCATCGATCTGGAAGGCCATATCCAAATCCATAGCCGGAAATAGCTTTGTGGGACACTGCTCACTTCCGGGCAGACGACTGTACCAGGAAAGATCGGAGGCTGCGTCCTCCCTCACCATCAGGACTTCAACACCGGCTTTTTTGAGCATTCCCTGGGTTGTCATATCAGGAGCCTCAAGAATTTCTCCTGCCCTGTTCCAAATGGCCTCTTCGGTTTTGGGGGAAAGGGGCTCATCACAGCCAAACCAGCGACGGAGCTCAAGATTTGACCACAACTGCAAAGGATGGCCCACAGCCTTTGGGAGCACCTCCGCATAACGCCTGAACTTCTCCCTGCCGGGCGCAGTACCGGTGATGTATCTTTCATCCACACCGCCGCTCCTAAGGAGTCTGGCACGGCTGGGTTCCTTTTTGAGCCACGCCTCTGCCAGATTGCGGTACTTCTTATTTTCCACGATATCCCGCAAATCCAAATGGCTCGCAAAATCTATTATTGGCAGATTCTTTGCGTGCTTATGATACAACGTCTTGGCTGTCTGGCTTTCCAACAGGAAATCTTCCCCAATATAATCCTTCATCACATTCCGCTCCTTCACCTATATCAACCTTCCAAAAGTCCCAGAAGCTCATCCTTGCGAACAGCATATGTCCCAGACCTGGATATTACGATACCTGCCGCCAAATTGGCCAGATATGCTCCGTCCACAGGCTTCAAGCCGCCGGCTAAGGCCATGGCAAATACCGCAATGACAGCATCACTGGCACCGGCATTATCAAACACTTCCTGTACCTTGGTCGTGGGTATGTGAACGGATTCCCCCTCCTTCACCAGCGTGATTCCATCCTCTGAGCGTGTTATAAGCGCGTTCTTGATACCGAATTTCTGCATGATATACCTTCCCGCCCGCTCTATCTGGTGATTGTCAGCAGTAGAAACCGGAGTCAGCAGTATCTTGTTCAGCTTTGCCACGTTTGGGACAACATAATCCGCATGGGAATATTTTATCCAGTTTTGACCATAAGGGTTTACGACCACGGGAACGCCGTGTGCATGGGCGGCCTTTATGATTACCTTGCAAAAATGCTCCGTACATACGCCCCGCTCAAAATCCGCGAGGATGAGGGCATCAAGGCTTTCATTCAGCCTATTATTTATAAAGGTCTGCAGTTTATCAGTGTATTCCTGTTCCCTGGGGGCACGTTCCTCGAAATCAACGCGGAACATCTGATGATGCCCGCTCATGATGCGAACCTTTGCCGTTGTGGGTGTATTCGTATAGACAAGTCCCTGCCAGTCAATACCATTTAAGGTAAGCTGCTCCTGCAGGTGCTCACAGTTGGTATCCATTCCGACAAAGCCCGCCAGAGATGCCTCGCATCCCAAAAGGGACAGATTACGTGCTATATTCGCCGCGCCGCCCAGAGATACCTTCTGCTTTATTATATGAGCCACCGGAACCGGAGCCTCACTGGAAAAACGGGTAACATCCCCGTAATAGTATTTGTCAACCATCACGTCTCCGGCCACAAGTACCTTGCACTTTCCAGTCTTCTCTGCCACGAATTCATGAAGCTTTTCCCTGTCCATTTGTTCCACTCCAGTCCCTCAGAAATATCGTTGAATAACTTCAAGAACTCCATAGTGGTCGTTATCCGATACAACCACATCGCAGATTTCCTTGACCTCATCATAGGCATTGCCCATTGCCACAGACAGGCCGGCCTTCTTCAAAATATC
>DOYB01000064.1:0-2527 GCA_003518745.1 Selenomonas sp.
CCAGTAAAAAAGATGATTCCGCGATCCTATGGATACGTTCTTCCGGATGACTCATTTGTTCCAATGGAATCCTGCAAAACCGTGAAAAGTCACGTTTCTGCAGGGAAATTGTTGCTCGTATGGTGCGATCTATCATACAATATCCTTGATTTCGCAGGAACTCTGCCAGATCTCGGCGTTCCGGCATGATTGTCCACTGAATCGGTCTATTGTCAATTTTCTGCCAGTCTTCCGCTTCCTTCAGATGTCTTATCTCTATTTGCTGACACATTTTGCATGTCCTTTAGTTTATCATATAGAATTTTACCCGCGTCATTGCGTGGAAGCTCCTTCACTTGCACCACGGAGAAAGCAGATACGTGCAGTTGAGTGAACTTGCTCAATAACGTGCAGACCTCTTTTTTGTCCACTTCTTCGGTGGTATAGACAACTAGCTTATCGTCTTTACCGGTGCATGCGCAGGCAAGATAACCCAGGCTTTTCAAGTAGGCTTCCACAGCATCCAAACTGATACGGTTTCCGAACAATTTCAAGAATCGTTTTCTTCTCCCCGTAATGTAATAGAAGCCATCCTCGTCTTTACGGGCAATATCACCCGTGGCAAGAATGCCATGCTGCTCGTCTCCCTTTGCCAAGTCATCTTTGGTTTCCGCATAGCCCAGCATTACGTTTTCACCGTAGTAAACCAATTCGCCTTCTGTTCCGGTTTTATCCACCGGTTTTCCGTCCGAGTCCATGATGGCGAATCGTCCCCCCGGGATGGGGATTCCTATGCTTCCCGCCTTGCTCCCCGCATATTTCCACGGGAGATAACTCATGCGCGCCGTTGCTTCGCAGGCTCCGTACATCGTAATAAAAGAAATACCTTTTTCCTTGCATATTGCGGCAAATTCCGCGGACAGCTTCGGCGCAAGTTTTCCCCCGGCCTGTGTGATAAAACGAAGGAATGGGAGCCCCATTTTAGAAAACCGCATCCGTTTCAGCATCTCGTAAGTATATGGGACACCGCCGAAATTAGTAACTTTTTGTGAGTTTAAAAGCTCCCAAAAACGACGTTCAAATACCGAAGCCTCTGTAAGCACCAAACTGCCTCCACAGGTGAGCTGCGTCTGAATGATGGAAAGTCCGTAGGTGTAGTACATGGGCAGCGTCGTTATAGCACGGTCATTCGGACCTAAGGACAGATATTCGATGATGGAGGTGGTGTTTGCCATAATATTCCGGTATGACTGACGCACCAGTTTCGGACTTCCTGTACTTCCCGAGGTTGACAGCAGAACAGCCAGCTCTGAATGAATTGGATAGGGCGGATATTCTGTTTTCAAAAGCTGGAACATTCCGTCCGAGTACAGTATGTGTCCCAAAGGATTTTCCCGTTGCTCCATCCAAATGTATTGCGGCTGATATATGTCCAGTAAATGTCGCAGCAGATTTTCCGGTATGTCAGCTCGAAGGAGGAGGGGAACGATTCTTTTTCGCAGTGCTCCCACATATGCAGCTACTACCGATGCCTGATTTTTGCAGAGCAGGAATAAAATGGTGCGCTTTTCCATCATGGACGCAATTTTGTCCGCCTGCCGTGTCAACTCTTCAAAGGTCCAAACGTTTCCGGATTCCTCAATTAGTGCAGGCGCATCGCCAAATTCTTCTAATCGGTCATAGATCATTTTTTGCATCCGTTAAATTTCCACATCATATTTTTTGAGGATTTCCTTCCCTTTTCCCATGGAACTGAAGTCCATTATATCCTCTGTTTCGAACATGATATCAAACGCATCTTCAATGGATGCCATCAACCGCATGTGGCCAACGGAATCCCATTCCGGGATACTGTCAAAGGACAGTTCATCTGTCAGTAAGTCCTCATCAATCTCCAATGCGTCCTTGAATGCTTCTTTGTATTTTTCCATATTTGACATAACAAGAATTTCCTCCCCGTATTGCAGGTTTAAAGTTCCAAGGTATCATATATCTCAGTTTTTGACAGATTAACTGTTGCCGCGCCCCAGGAAAGTCCTACGCCAAAACCGCAGATCAAAACTTTTTCCAATGCGTGGTTTTGAGCTAATTCATGGTGTTTTTCCGTTAGCATCAGGGGCACAGAAGCGGATACAGTATTTCCCATATGTTTGATTACGATAGGCATTCGTTCCATCTCGACACCAATCCGTTTTGCCAGAAATTCCAGAATCAACTGATTCGCCTGATGCATCGCAAAGGTGCCAACCTCATCTTTTTCCCATCCGGCAAATTGCAGAGTATCCTGAATCAGAGGCGGTACCTGACTCAACGCAAAATTCATGATTTCCAGTCCGTCCATATAGGTATATTCCGGCCAGCGCGGATGTCCATGGCGGTCCGTTACAGGTTTTGCCGTGTTTTCAGACTTCGGCATGCGCCAGCCCCCTGCTTCCATGAAGATGTACTGATAGCCGTTGCCATCCGAGTGGATGTTGAAGCTCATTTGCTGATTTCCGCATTCCATGACAGTAACGGCGAAGCCATCTCCAAGCACCATGCGGTTGCC